>JACMKL010000512.1 GCA_014380105.1 Candidatus Melainabacteria bacterium | reverse complement strand
TGAAGCGCTGATAATTACTCTTCGGCGGGCAGGACAGGACGTAAAGGAAGTTCATTGTTCATGGCTTCATGTTTCGCACGTTGAAGTATTGAATTAAAAGAAAGAGAGCACCAAATGACTGAAGAAGACGAAGAACAACTTCCCAATCTGAAAGCCGGCAGCAGCGTGAAGTGTCGCGTCTGTGCCCCTCAGCCGGGCGGCTACGCAGTTAGATTGGTGCCAAGTGGCATAGAAGGGTACCTACCCTGCCAGGAAGATTTAAATGAAGGACAGGTTGTCCCCGCCACCTTTGTATGCATGAATCAAGACCAGGCTCTGATGACTTTTGCATTTCGGATTGGCACCACTGAGCGCGTACAAATGGGATTGCCGAGTGAACCCGAAACAGCTTTTGCAGTTTGGGCAGATTCACACCCGCGCACTTTTAAATTGAGACGAGCAATCGACATTGTGATGCCACCACTGAGCGCAAATGAAGTGGCACCACTTCGCTCCGGTGACTTCGATATTGCCAAATTAATCGTTGACCTGGAAGAAGGCGGATTGACGGGCTGCATAAAAATGATTTGTGATGAACGTTTATCACGGGGCGCACTGTTGTTGTTTAGAGGTCGCGCTGTCGGATGCATCTATGGTAAGAAGCCTATGGTTGAGCCATATCCAATTGAGTCTGCAATCCAGATGCTCCTACTTGACAGTTTTCTGCCTGATACCAATTTGACCGTTTATGATCTTCCCGACGAAATTATTCTCTCAATGTCATCAATGTTTCTCGGTGTTCCAGTTCAAGAACGCGAAGGCGAATCAGCAGCCGAACTTTTTGAAAAGACGCTCACAACATTGAAGAGCAAAAACGAAACAGCAATTGCCACTCTCACATCAAAGTCGGAAATGTCTCTTGCTTTCGTTCATGAGGGAGAGAGATTCGGATCTTTCGATGTCGATTTGCAGAAGTTTTATCCACAAACAGATGTCTTCGACGAACTTATCCATAAATCTTCCGATAGTAAGGTTGAGATAACTATCCTGCCTCCGGAAATGACAACTGAGAAGGTCCTCTTTGGTTACGGTCTTTCGACCACCTTGGAAATCATGAAAGGAAAAGCCCCCATAGAAATGTAGCGATACTTTTCGTCTGAAGATTTTTTAGGGGAAGGGCGGTTGAGGGCGGCCCCGTCACAAAGCTCGCCTTCTAGCGTGCTCCAAAACGCCCAAGTTTGTAAAACGACCAACTGTCGTAGGGTTTCGCGCTTACTAAATAAAACCTTGCGTTACTGATAATGAGCCTTTAGCTGGTGTATCACAAGGGGAGTAATGTCTCGTTTGGGGAGTCAACTATGGGTAAGGCTGTAGGAATTGATCTCGGAACCACAAACTCTGTGGTAGCCGTCATGGAAGGTGGAAAGCCTACCGTAATTGCAAATGCGGAAGGTCTCAGAACGACACCGTCTGTCGTTGCTCATTCAAAAACAGGCGAACGCCTGGTTGGGCAATTGGCTCGCAGACAAGCGGTCGTCAATCCCCAGAATACTGTTTATTCAATTAAGCGCTTTGTGGGCAGACGCTTCGAAGAAGTAGAGCAAGAGCGCAAAATGGTCTCTTACAAGGTCAAAGAAGGCCCGGATGGTGGCTGCAAAGTAGTCATGGGCGACAAGGACTACACACCTGAAGAGATTTCTTCAATCATCGTTCGCAAATTGAAAGAAGATGCTGAAAAATATCTCGGCGAAAAGGTAACTTCAGCAGTCATCACTGTCCCTGCTTATTTCAATGACTCACAAAGACAGTCAACGAAAAACGCCGGAACAATCGCCGGTCTCGATGTACAACGCATTATCAACGAGCCTACCGCAGCCGCTCTGGCTTACGGTATCGATAAGAAAACCAACGAAACCATTCTAGTATTCGACTTGGGTGGTGGTACTTTCGACGTATCAATCTTAGAAGTAGGCGACGGCGTATTCGAAGTACAGTCCACTGCTGGTGATACTCACCTCGGCGGCGACGACTTCGACCACGTTCTTGTCAATTGGTTGGCTGAAGAATTTCAAAGAACTGAAGGCATAGACCTGAGAAAAGATCCTCAAGCTTTGCAGCGCCTCACAGAAGCTGCTGAAAAGGCGAAGATTGAACTTTCCTCAGTGACTGAAGCTTCGCTCTCATTGCCATTTGTGACAGCCAACGAAACCGGTCCTAAGCATTTGGATATGCGATTGACCCGTTCTAAATTCAATGAACTGACCAGACACCTGGTTGAGAAATGCCGCACTCCAGTTGAAAGCGCTCTAGCTGATGCCGGACTGAAGGCAGCCGACTTGCAGGAAGTTGTATTGGTTGGTGGTTCGACTCGTATTCCTGCGGTCCAAGATCTCGTAAAGAGTCTAACCAACGGCAAAGAGCCAAACCAAACCGTCAACCCTGACGAAGTTGTCGCAATCGGTGCGGCGATTCAAGCCGGTATTCTCGGTGGTGAAGTAAGAGACGTTGTATTACTCGACGTGACACCTCTGTCACTAGGGATTGAAACCATGGGCGGTGTCTTCACCAAACTGGTCGAACGCAATACAACAATTCCAACTCACAAATCACAAGTATTCTCAACAGCAGAAGACAACCAACCTGCAGTAGACATTCAGATCTACCAAGGTGAACGTCAAATGGCTAGAGACAACAAACTGCTCGGAACATTCCGTCTCGATGGAATTCGTCCTGCAGCACGTGCATTGCCAAAAATCGAAGTATCTTTCGACATCGATGCCAACGGTATCGTCTCAGTTACAGCGAAAGACCAAGACAGCGGCAAAGAGCAAAAGGTCACCATCACTGCCTCAACCAACCTTGGCAAGGATGATATCGAACAGCTCATCAAAGATGCCGACCAACACGCTGCAGAAGACAAAAAAGCAAGAGAAAGTGCAGACTCTAGAAACGAAGCAGACAACCTTTGCTATTCGGTCGAACGTCAAATCAAAGAAGCGGGCGATGCTGTAACAAGCGGCAACCGCGAAAAGGCAGAAACATTGATTGCCGATATTCGCATGAAAATCGAGCAACGCGGTGACTCTGATTCTTTGAAGCCATTGCTTGATGAATTGCGCAATGTAATTGTTCTGATCTCGCAAGATGCATCCAGACAACCTGCTGGCGCAAGAGCCGGCGCGGGTGGTTCTGAAGGCGGCGATTCAGATGGCTCAACAGGCGGCGGTAAAGCAGGAAAAGGCGACGACGACATAATAGATGCCGACATCGCCAACTAGCACAATTCAAGTAGCTACAATTCAGGCATGAGCGCACAGCCACAGCCCACAACATTTGAACGCAAATGGTTTTGGCTTGTCTGTGCGCTCTTCTTTGCATCCGGATTGAGCAGCCTAATTTACCAGGTGGCTTGGACAAGGCACCTGGTTTTGATTTTCGGATCAACAACACTCGCCACCTCAACAGTCCTTGCTGTTTTCATGGGTGGGCTGGCCCTGGGTAGTTTTTTTGCCGGCAGAATGACCGACAAATTACAAAGACCATTTCTCTGGTACGGCATTCTTGAAGGATTAATAGGGGCCTGGGCTCTATTTGTGCCAGTCTTGCTGGCGACTGCTGTCTCAACTTATCGAGTGGTCTGGGAATTGACCCACTTCGACTTTTTCACTTTCAGCCTTGTTCGACTGACCATCGCAGCTGCAATTCTACTTTTCCCGACCACCTTGATGGGAGCTACCCTACCTCTACTTTCTAAGTTTGTGACAGACAGTCTGGCAAACGTAGGGCAACGAGTTGGCACCATATACGCCATCAATACATTGGGTGCCGTAGCGGGAGCCGCACTCACCGGATTTTATCTGCTGCCTACAATTGGACTTGCTCAGACCACAGTAACTTCAGCATCCATCAATATGCTCTTATGCGTTGCCGTTGTATTTGCCGCAATGAAACTAGAGCGCATACCTGCGCCGGTTGTGGAAGTAGAAAAAGAAATCACAGAAGCAGTAGGAAGTAATAGCGACGGACCTCCTAAACACGCTACTAAAAGCGCTAAATCTAAATCAAAGAAAAAACGCGCTGCCGAGGCGGCCGCGGCATTAGCGGCAGCGCCAGTGATATCTGAAGAAACAACAGACCAGCCCATAAAACATACTAAAATCAGTAAGCCTCACGGAAAACTAACGCTTGCCCTGATTGCGATTGGCATCTCAGGTGCTGCTGCGATGGTCTATGAAGTGTGCTGGACGCGCACTTTGTCGATGATTATCGGCGGCAGCACTTACGCTTTCACAGTAATGTTGACGACATTCCTGGCGGGAATTTTTGCAGGTGGATTTGTCTGTGCAAAATTTGTCGACAAAATTAAGAGACCTTTTTTAGCCTTTGGTATCCTACAAATTCTAGTTGCCGTTGGCTGCCTTTTATCGCTGACATTGACTCGTTTTTTGCCTGAATGGAATGTTTTCTTCAATTATATTTTGCCGCGCAATCCGGTCAATGTACTGGGCGTCAGATTTGTACTGGCAGAAGCTGCGTTACTACCGGTCACAATATTTCTTGGTGCCCTTTTTCCTGTCGTGATCAAATGCTGCGCATCAGACCTCAGTCAGGTGGGGCGGTCAGTTGGCACTGTATATAGTGCTAATACACTGGGAGCTATCGTGGGCTCACTAGCCAGTGGCTTTCTTCTGATTCCACAATTTGGTGTCGAAAACACCATTCTGATTGCAGTTGGCACAAATTTAGTCGCTGGAGCGGCTTTGATTTTCGCAGAGAAAGAAGCACGCTTTCTGACGAAGTTTGCTTATGTCCTGACCGGAGTAGTCGCTCTAATTGTCTTTATGCTTGTGCCAACTGAAGGAAATCAGAAGAGCTTTTTACTTGCTCAATCGGCACGAAGAGCGATGCGCGATGGACATAATGTCCTGGATAAAACGCAGCCCTGGCCACGCTCAATGGCGCGAGCCAGCGTTGAATTTTTTAAAGACGGACCCTGTTCAAATGTAGCGATCATGAAATTTCCCAATGGTGGCGACACCAGTTACGCACTTTTGACTAACGGTTGCGTAGATGCGAGCGATGGGGCTGACATGTCTCAGCAAGTTTTACTAGCAACCTATCCGTATTTATTTCGACCATATGCCAGAAAAGCTTGCGTAATTGGCTGGGGTTCTGGAGTGACGGTTTCGTCACTTCTCAATTTTCCAATTGATTCAGTAACAGCGGTCGAATTAGAACCAGCCGTAATCGATGCAGCCAAAGTCTTC
>JACMKL010000511.1 GCA_014380105.1 Candidatus Melainabacteria bacterium | reverse complement strand
TGAATTAATGCGTATCGAGAAAGCGAGCGAGGCTGCTGATGCCACCAAGGTTTTATGCAGTGTTTTGAAAAACGATATCAGTCCACATGTGCGCAGCTCTATCGCCCGGGCGATGACTTATTCACCAGCGTCAGCCAGCTCTGTAGTGGACGCTCTGATTGCCGCCATGGATGACAATTACAAGGAAGTGCGAGTTTCTGCGTTCAGCGCATTAGCAAAGTTTGGAGCGGAAGCTCGACCTGCCGTGCCAAAAATCATCAAGTATTACAATGATGATAGCGATCTAAATAGTCGCTATCAAGCGCTCAATGCACTTTATTCAATTGAGAAAAACAATCCCGAAGTGATAAAGATTTTTTTGAAAGCTCTCGATGAACCTCGTACTTCAGCGATGGCAATGGGTTACCTAAACGCAATGGGAGCAGCTGCTGCGCCAGCTATTCCAGCATTAATGACCATACTAAATTCATCAGAAAATCGCTCCATGCGGATGCAAGCAGCTAATATACTTGGCTCGATTGGTTCAGGTGCTAGTTCTGTTTTGCCGAAACTAAAAGAATTGGTCGAGACAACTCAAGAGCCTTTGAAGAAATCAATTGAAGCCGCAATCAAAAGAATTGGTGATGCATCGATTGAAAACAATGCGCCGACTGTGCGCTAATAGGTGTCATGCAAATTTCCGATAGTACATTCGTATCGCTTATTGTAGTTTTGGGTTGGGTATTGTCACTCTGCCTGCACGAATATGGTCACGGAATTGTGGCTTATTGGGGCGGCGATAAATCGATTAAAGACAAAGGGTATTTGTCATTCAATCCTTTTGCCTATACTGATGTCGGAATGTCGATTGTGTTGCCTGCGGTAATTGTCTTGTTTGGTGGCATTGGACTTCCCGGCGCTGCTGTTTCTGTCAACAGAACCCAATTGCGCAATAAGTATTGGGAAAGCCTTGTCTCACTCGCTGGACCTGTTTTCTCAATTGCCTTTACCGCCGTGCTGGTAGCAGGAATTCACGCCTGGTCAAATGCTCCAGTCAACATTCTTGCTGCTGCAACTTTCTTAGCCGTCCTCGAAATTCTTGTCATCATTCTGAATCTTTTGCCTGTTCCAGGATTAGATGGATACGGGATATTCGAGCCTTTCCTTTCGAGCACTCTCAGGCAGCGTCTCATTCCGGCTCAACGCTACGGAATTTTGCTCCTGATGGCGGTACTATGGATGGTGCCACCAGCGAATGATTTCTTGTGGCTTGTTTCTTACGCTGTCTCGTATGTGGTCGGGTTGGATCCGCGCATGATAGACCGAGGACAGACTTTATTTCGCCAAGGTGCCGGACCTCTTGCAATTGGCGTAATTGCAATCGTGGTCATCTACCACTTCGTCAAATCTCGCAGAGAGAAGAATGCCGGCGACGCTGTCGACTAGGCTTTTAGTTCTATTGAATAAGTGCGTCAGGAAATTTGTCTTCTGCGCTCATCAAGTGTTCTCCAGCAAACAGCTGAGTTAGTAACTCATAGTCTTCCGTTGAAGCGTCTTTCGCGAACAGAATACAAAATCTCTTGTATGACTCAAGTTCTAGGAATGAATTCAATCCAGCAAGCAGGCTCTCGGGGTCGTCCGTTCTTAGCGAAGCCAAATAATGGTCCCAGCTTGTGGCGTTTAGTTCGATCGTGTCGAGAAATTCTGAATCTGTTAGATCCACTTTCTTCCAGGCGGATGCAATATGGCTATGGATTGCGCTCGGTAAAGGTCGATATTCGTCCTCGTGCGTCAATCTCTGGATAATCCATGCTTGCCCAAGCAATTTACGCTCGTGGCTGGTATCTTCGGTAGATAGCTTGTAAACAAGTGACTGTCTGATTGGCTCGGCTTTCGCCCCGTCTACGGCGGTGTTGAAAAGATGAAGAGTTTCACTCACTCGTTCGTCGGTGAACGAAGTGCCGAAATAGTCGTTGCTGTCGGTGAAGGACATGAAATATTTCACGACTTCACGACTGAGCTGCTGAAAAGCCGTCCGCTGCTGAGGCTCGCATTCAATTCCGAGACTTCCCCAATGCCAGAAGAAGAAGTCGGAACTCAGAAGCATTGCTAAGTTGTCGAGAACTGTGAGGTTCATTTCTTTAATTTCGCTTGCGACGCAGTTTTTTTCGATGGTTCATATTCTACTATCCACCTTTCCAATAAAAGCTATTAGTAAAAAGAACCCCATTTCTGAGAGAATGCGATAAATCTCAACTGTAACTGGGAATAATCCCTTCAAAGAACCCTTCTTACTAATTTCATGCAATCCATCAACCAACAAACGGGGCTCAGAGCCAGCATACTGACCTTCCCGTGGATGTTTGGCAGAAATATTGACCTGCTCTTCTTTTTCTTTCCAATTGTCATCGGAACTATGTGCTTTCTGATGACTCAAAATTCTTACGTTGCGGCGTCGGCGCTGTGGCTGTTTTTGGCTATGGATGCATTCGGTGCTGGTCCATTTCACTTTGGACCGACGTGGTTTGCTTATTTTGACAAGAAAAACCTGGAATATTGGAAAAACAACCGTAGCAAGCAGCTCATCTTTTTCCTGGCGCCTCCACTGCTCATCATTTTCACAACCTGGGGCTATGTCGTAAAAGCGACACATCCGTTTGTGATACTCGTCCTCACTCTTTGGGCAGTTCAACACCTTGTGCAGCAAAACGTCGGCATTCTCTTGCTTTATCACAACCAGAAATCTGGTGAGGCAATAGTTAATCGGCAGTTGGAAATGCGCAGTCAGCAATGGCCTGCGGTTTTATTTACCTTTGTTTTCATTCACCGCGTGTATTTCCATAACTCCATGGAAATCGGTTGGCTTATATTTCTAGCTTTGGGCACATTGGTCGCCTTCGCGCCTGTCGTTGGTTATCTCAACGAGATGCGAAAGCAAATTCGCGATGGCTCCAATCTAAATGTGCCGGCATTTGGTTTCTGGATGATTTCACTTCTGTGCATGGTTCCTTTTGCCTTCCTGGGCAAAGATTTTGCTGAAGCCTGGATAATTCCCGTCACGCTTCACTGGTTCCAGTACATCGGACTCAACTACGCATTGGTGAAAAGTAAATATTCGATCAATCAGCCAGGAGCACGTTATCTAGCTCAAGTGCCACCGTTGCTCCTATTCTTCGTTACTTGTTCCTGCTTCTTTCTAACAGCATTCTTGATTTTTCAAACCGCAGCCACCATCTATGGTGCTAAGAGCGATATTTCTGAATTTCTTACTGGCTTTTGGCTTGGGCTTACTTCCTGCCACTATTTCCTTGATGCCTTTCTCTGGCGCTTCAGAGAACCACATGCAAGAGAGAGTATCCTTCCGCATTTGATGTCTTATCGCAAACCTGCTGTGTAGCTGACAATTCACATTTGCAGACGCGTTGCGCTAAGCCGCGGCAGTTGCTGGGACCGTGTCTATAGTCGCCTCAGTGGATTTCATATCTGGCAAAAGAAGTAGGGCTATGAAGCCTGGAACATTACCCAAGCACAAACAAAGCGCCACCCATCCGTTGTAGCCTTTACTTTTGGTGTACTGAATAAATCCGTAAAACCAGATTGTGTCAGAAAGATCTGTCATTTTCTTCTGATAGCCTCGGACGCTTCTTCTCTAAATATCAGAAGGCTTCATCATAAGAGTCTTAATGACCAAGCATCCAGTTTTGAAAACATTTGAAATTAGACGAATTAAGAATGTCTCTGATTAGTTGCGTAAAGCTTAGACAAGCGAGGATCAGTGCAAGATTGATTGCAATTCCTGTAAGCGGATGATAAACAAAATCACCAAAGCTGTGCATCGCGGGCGTGAATTTTTGCATGCAGGCGTATTTTACGATGTGTAGACGCCAGGCTGTTAAGTAGAGTGAGAAAAATACGATGCTGCAAGTCATGCCGAACCATGAGATCCACTTTGCGAGGTCCAATGATATCGAATGTCTTCTATCTGAAAGCGAGTCAAGATGCATTCCTGGAATCCTATAGCACCTGCTGTTTCTAGTTCTCGTTCTTCTAGCGTAACATGTGTTTTCTGGCGTATCATCGGAAAGCCCCCCGAAGAATTTGTT
>JACMKL010000510.1 GCA_014380105.1 Candidatus Melainabacteria bacterium | reverse complement strand
GCCGCAGGAGTCGCCCCAGCCGCAGTCGGCTCCGCATCTGGCTGCGCAAGCGCTTCCGCGACAAAATTCGCCGCGATCGCCTGGCGCAAACTGATACCAATTGTTGGTGCCGGATCTGGAAGCATATTGTTGAAGGCGCGATCCGAATTGTTGTCGAAGTGTCCGACCATGTGAAGCACGCGTCCCTTCCCGTATCTAAAGGTCGCAGCCAGGTCGCCACCTGTGCCATTTTCGTTCATCATCAATCGACTGCGCGCGAGTACTTTCACTTTTCGCGGATTCACGATGCGCATGTTTTTGCTTTTCTTATCGAGCTTCCAATATGCACGCGGTACCGTGTCCTTCGTAAAAGGAGTCGTAGTGTCACTTATAAATGAATCAACAACTCGAGAGTCCGGATTGTCATCACCACCCCAATCAAGAAATCCAGGGATCGCTTTCTGCAAAAAGTTATCGAGTGCCCAATCGGTCGTCAGTAAAAATCCACCATTCGAAACAAAATTTCTGATTGGTTCGTGAGCTTCTGCAGGCACTTCGCCTGCGCAATCAACAATCAAAATTTTTGCTTTACTCAAATCGTAGGCAGCGATTCGATTGACCGGCACCTTTGTATATCCGAGTCCAAAAGATCTCAGTGCGTGTCCGGAGTCATCCCAGCGTCCTTTGACTTCGATCACCTGGTCTCTTTGTTTTACTAATCCGCCTTTCAATTCCGGATGCGATTTTTCGATCCAGTTTCGGAAAACTATTGGCTCCACAATTTGTTCTTGCGCCGCCTTCATATGAAAAGTCGTTGGCATTGGTGGTGCCACCGGAGCTGGAGGCGCCGCCGTAAATGAACTGACGTTTCCTTCCAACCGATTGCTCTTTGATTTTTTTGGTCCCGGAATCAGGTCGCCGGCGTCACTCTCGTCCACAACGCTCGGAGCCATTCCGCCTTCATCGTCCACAAATGCCGGACGTCGTTGTTGCGGCTTGCGCGGGACGGTGCTCATTTGCTCGGACTCTTCGTTATCGGGAGGGGCAACTTTATGTTTTTTGGGTTGATGAAACTCTTGCACTCGCTCGTCATCAACCCAATCGGACGCTAGTGCGCCGGAGCATACAGTGGCTGCGATGAGAAGAGTAAGTGCCAGCTTGTCTTTCAAATACATTCGTTTCTTATTGATCCTTCATTCATCTAGGCCATTAATCCGCGCAGCCGCCCTTACCCGCTAGTATAATCCGGGTCACTTAATAACAGAGTGAACGCGAGTTTTAGTGGTGAATCGGGAGACAAATGATGGCATATTGGCTTTTGAAAACTGAGCCGAGCGACTATAGCTACGCCGATTTAGAGAAAGACGGGCGCACCGTCTGGGACGGCGTCGGCAATAACCTGGCGCTCAAGTATATGCGAGAGGTGCACAAAGGTGACCTCGCTCTGATTTATCATACTGGCGATGAAAGAGCCGCAATCGGCATCGCTGAGATCGTTTCGGAGCCTTACGTTGACCCTAAGCTCGCCGATCCAAAAATGGTCGTGTTTGATGTGAAAGCCAAAAAGAAACTGCCTAAACCTGTCACTTTAGCGCAGGTAAAGGCAGACGAAAGTCTTTCAGATTTTCTGCTCGTCACAAATTCCAGGCTCAGTGCGATGCCCGTGAGTGAGCAACAGTGGAAGTATTTTTCCCGCTGAGCGTGACTGGAATTCCAAACGTCAGGCGCTTTTGCGCTTTGGCGTTTCTTCTATGGCTACAGGTTCGTCATTGACACTGTTGCGAATGGAAGCGAGGGCACGAAGACTTGGCCAGATGACTTCTTTCATCTCTTCAAGTTCGTACTCGCCGATTTCGCGACCGTCATAACGCCGGCAGACATCTTCCCAGAGCTGGAACAGCTTCTTAGGACAGCAAAGATCTCTCGCCTTCTGCTGGAATTCAAGTAAGTCGAATGTGTCTACAGATTCCATTGTCCTATCTCCTCCACGCGACGCTCTAGTAGAGCGCATAATAAGAGAATGAAATTTATTCGTCACTCTGTCAAGTAAGAGTTTGATCTAATCAGCGGTCAATTTGTGCTGACACCATCGCCGGTGCCTGCAATCGAAGTCTGTAATCGTTTGCTGTGATTCGATCTTGCCGAGTGAGGAATTTTTTGATCGTTCTATTTTAGAGAAAAAAACTTTCAAAAAAAATATCTCTTTGACTCGATGACGCAAATGCTAGATGTTGGTTCCCAAATTTTCCGAGTGGTAAAAACGACTACTCAGCCAAATTTCAGGCAAAAAAGTGGCGAGCCCGGTGTTTACCAGGCTCGCGCTTTTTTATAACTAAACTTTCGAGAAATTTCGAGAGCTCTCGAAAGAAATTCGCTCTATTGGAATTCTTGAACCAACTTACGTGACACTGCCAATTCTTTGATGGCTTTGGTGACTTTAGCAAACACTCCGCGAGCGCTGAATTTTTCAGCTTTGACTTGTTGGTTGAGACATTCCAGTTCGGAAAGATCCAATCTTTGAAATCCCTTGAGACTGTCTTTGATTTCGCTTTGCATCTTTCTATCCTCGCTGGGTTGCTCTCGATGTCCTTAAGATACTCAGGACTTGTGGCATAAACGTGGAATTTTTGACTATCGCCTAAATAACCGTTCATCAAATTCAAATTCATTTGTTTCTAGCAATCGGACTTCTCCCATCTCGGCATGGCGAGGATTCAGAATGATGTTTCTCTCCACCGAGAGTACAGCTGACGGTACTTCCAAGCAGAGATCTCTATTTGATTTCAACCACGCGTCACCAAATGCAGTGGAGACAGTTTCGTTGGGCGCTTTAAATTCCGAAAACGTCGTTTTACCGACATTTTTCGCGATTTCAATTTTTAGCCAAACTAAATCACTGGGCAAATTTTCGAAATCAACATGTACCAATAATTCCAGTGCCGCCAAAGAAAGGTGGCTGGATGTGTAAACGGCAGAATGTCCCGGCGAATTCCAGCGCCCACCAAATAGCCTTGCACCTTCGCCATCTAATTGCGCGAATCCCGCCTTGCAAATTCGATAGACAAGCATCAAGAGAAAATTCCGTGCGCGATTCTCCCAAGAGTCGACTCAACTATTCGCGCACCGTAATCAGTGCGCAGCAAAGCCAGTGGATGTTTTCCATTGAGCGCACGGTTTGGCGTGCGCAGCCATTTCCGCGCCTTCATTTCATCGCTAAAATCCTCTACAGCGAAGTCGTGAATACGGGCGATGCGCGCAATCAAATCGGACTCGTCTGCGGTGAGGCGTTTACCA
The DNA here is from genome assembly GCA_014380105.1 of Candidatus Melainabacteria bacterium. GTDB lineage: Bacteria > Cyanobacteriota > Vampirovibrionia > Obscuribacterales > Obscuribacteraceae > QKMZ01. The sequence continues at coordinate 5,454 of JACMKL010000510.1, read as the reverse complement.
TCCTTTCTTCTCGCCAGAGTTCTCGGCGCGATGAAAAACCTCAACTCTGCATCATCAACGATTCCGAGACTTTTGATAACTCTCAGTGCATCTGCGGGCAAACCCTCAACGAGAAGGTTGAGCATTTCAATTTCGGAATTTACTTCCGTCGGTAAAGGAGAACAGCCAGTTAACGCCCTTAAGACTCTATCCTTGTCCATGCAATCACCTTTTGCCACCTGCCTTCCATTCTAGTGCCAAGTGGCGTAATTTCGCAAGTGTGAGGTGTTTCGACAATAAATAAGCCCCCAAAAAACCCCAGCGGACCCATTTTACTGAGTCCGCCCCTTCGAAGAAAAATTGTGCTTGTTCGGTTATTTAGCAGCCGAGTTGGTCGATTTCTTGACCATCGCTGTGAGCTGCTCAGTAACACGCCGTAATAGCGACGGCTTTTGTTGATTCAGGCGAATCTCGACTTGTTGTTGAAGACCCAGCTCCTTCAAGTTCAATCTTTGGAAGCTTTTTTGGGGGGAGCGCTCTGGGTGTTTCATTTGTCTGTGCCTTTTTGGATTCAACGGAAGGAGCATAGAAAAATTTTGTGGCAGAATTGTGGAATCGAAAGTCACATTTTGATTTTCTTGTTTTTTTTCTTGGGGAATTTATGAGCACAGATGAAGTAATGAGCCTGTTGGGCGAAGTGGGCGCGCTGGTCACGGGCAGCCACATTGTCTATACATCCGGGCGCCACGGGTCCGCCTACATTAACAAGGACGCGCTCTATGTTCATACCGAAGCCACCTCACGGATTTGTGAGCTAATGGCTGGCTCCTATGACCCTGATCAGGTTGATGTTGTTGCCGGTCCAACCATTGGGGGCGTTGTTCTATCCCAGTGGGTTGCCTACCACCTCACCCGTAAACGCAAGTCTGGCGAGACTTTGGCCGTTTATGCCGAGGAAGAAGGTCCGGACCGCCTGCGCATTTTTAAGCGCGGCTACGACGCACATATAAAAGGAAAGAACATCGTTATCGTCGAAGACGTCGTTACCACTGGTGGCAGCGTCCTCAAAGTCGTCGACACGGTGCGCGCGCTTTCCGGAAATATTTTGGGCGTGAGCATTCTCTGCAACCGCGGTGGTGTCACCGGCGAAGCCATGGGTGGCGTGCCAATCAATGCGCTGACGTCTGTCACGCTCGATTCATACGCCGAAGAAGACTGCCTGCTCTGTAAGGAAGGCGTGCCTATAAATATGAACGTCGGAAAAGGCAAATCTTTCGTCAAAAAAGCCTGAATCAGGTCTAGACGAAAATTAGAAGTTGAGCCCGGTAATTTCTTTGATTTTGGCGGGCAGCTCGGTCGGATTAAATGGTTTAGGCAAAATTCCGGTGGCGCCTGCGTCCATCAATTCTTTCTCGCGCTCTTGTAAGGACTTTGTCGAAACAAATATGACCGGTATCTTTGTCGTAATCGGATTTTTGCGCAGCGCGGTCAGGCATTCCAGCCCATTCATTTTGGGCATCACAAAGTCGAGCAGGATGACGTCGGGCTTTTCTTCAATCGCCATATTCAGCCCAGCTTCGCCGTCGCAAGCCTCGATTACTTCGCAGCCACCCATTAGCGTCAGCGCCAGATTGGCGATTTGGCGATTATCTTCTTCGTCATCGATTACCAGTACTTTCATTCTGTCGACAGACTCCTAACTTTGGTATTTGGCTCAAATCTTTTTTGGGGTGAAACGTTTTAACTGGACGGTGGATCCAGTTTGTAGCCGACCCCATGAACAGTACCCAGTATGCTCGGCTGTCCTTCCACGTCCAGTTTCTTTCTCAATCTTTTGATGTAGGTCCGAATTGTCTCAGGCGACGCTTCGGACTCGGAAGTCCAGACGCGGTCCAGAATTGCCTCAGCACTAAAAACTTGTCCAGGATGTCTCATCAAAAATTCGAGCAGTGCAAATTCTTTGGGCAGCAGGGCAATTTCTGCGCCGCCGCGGGTGACCTTAAAACTGTTGGGCTCAAGGGCGAGACTTCCAGCTTGTAGAATCGAGCCAGAGAAGGCGGTTGGGCGTCTCAAGAGGGCGCGCACCCTGGCCGATAATTCTTTCAGCTCAAAAGGTTTCGTCAGGTAATCGTCAGCGCCTGCGTCGAGTCCTGCCGATTTTTCATCGACATGTTTTTTCGAGGTAAGCATCAAAATTGGTGTCGTCCCGCCGGTGCTGCGGTAGTTGCTGCAAACTTCCACGCCTGAAAGCCCAGGCAAAACCCAGTCCAGGATGATGATGTCGTATTTGTAGAACTTGAGGCGGTCGAGTCCGTCTTCACCGTTGTCGACGGTTTCGACTGTGTGATGCTCGGTTTTGAGCCACCCACCAATCAAGTCCGAAAAGTCTGGTTCGTCCTCTATGACAAGAACTTTAGCCATCGATAGCCTCTGAGCCCGGAAAGCGCCGTCGCGACATATGCCCCCAAGCGTCTATTACCCGCTCACCCAATCTTTCCAACGCCAGCGGTTGTCAGGTGGCGCTTGGGGTGGCAGACCGTGGGAGATTCCCCATTGTATGGGGAAAGAAATAACCGTAGGCTCTTCGGCATATATCGAAATGCCGTGTTGGTCTTCTCTTGGCGCCTTGTAATGTCTGAAAACGGAATAGAAAGATATCGAATCGACCGCGAAGAGCGTAAGGAGCCAGCTCCTGACACTGTAGACTCTTTGCGCGACCAAATTTTCCAACACGAATATCGTGACCAGCACCGCGGTTTACTTGATCGGGCTACAACCGGTTGGATGAATGGCGGAGACGAAAAGTCTCTTGCTGAGCTTAAAGCACTCGAAGTTCGTGCCAGAGCCGGTACGCTAAAGCCTGGCGAAATTGCCACCGCCGTCAAAGCCGACAAGGCTGCGGTCGATTTCCAAAACGAAGTTACGACATATGGCACCGGTTTTTTAAAAGCAACGACACTTTTCCTGCCCGGGAAAGGAAAGGTTCCGTGGGGAATAATCGCATCGGGCACAGTGCATTCGATTGACCAGGTCAAGATAGCCCCTGATGTTTCAGGCGGTCAAATGGCTCTGGACGCCACTCTGGGCTTCGCTAAAGGTTCCGCTCTCAAATTTACAATGGACAAAGTTGGAGCAGGCTCGTGGCGAACCTGGGAAAAAGGTCTGGTCATTGGTGGCGCCGGCGGTGCGCTCGAGACCGGTCTGCACAGAGAAAACTGGATGAAGGACGGACACTTCGATGCCGGTGGCATTGCGCGTGTTGGTCAATCAACAGTATTTGGAGCCGGAGCTGGTGCCGTCACTTTCCACTTCGGACATAAATTATTCAAAGGCATATCTGGTCAAACTGGCGGCGCTCTGGAAAAGAGTCCGCTTGCGGCAAACATGGGCATGGGCTTCAGCTTCGGCGCAACCGGCGGATTTACCGGCGAAGCGATGCACCAAATTCAGACTGGCAAATTCGATCCGGTCAATTTAGCTGTTCGCTCAGTTTTGCAAGGAACAACTGACATGTTCGCCGGCGGCGCCGGTTACAAAGCCGGACGTCTTTATAGCAACGAAACTGCGGGCGTACAAAATGGCTTGCGACAAGGCGAAGGTCCAACGCTCATGCAGGATATTGCTTCCGGCGTGAAGGGAGTAGGCAAAAGATTCTTTCAAACTCCAGAAGTTGATTCAAACTCGCAGATGGCGGGCGGCAACCGCAAACGCAGTGGCGGAGATGATTCAGGTGGACGCGAAGGGGACAAACAAAGTCGTAGAGAGAAGAGAGATCGCGAGCGTGATAGAGAGCGTGAAGAGGATGATGGCGACGGATGGGGCTCGGTTGAGCCTGTTGAAACAACAGGCCGGAAAAACGGTGCCGACAAAACTGCTGAAGTAAAAACTGTTGAAGATCCGAATCGGCTTATTGATCCGGTAGCATCAGAGAAGCCTGTAGTCGAACCTGTAATTAAATCGGAAGATGCAGCTAATCTTGAAGCTCTGGTTCCGCCAGTTGCTGCTGGAAAAGTAGAACCGATCGTAGTTGCCGTTGATGCTGTAAAAACTGAAACTGGGACAACTCCGGCGAAAATAGAACCAGTTATTGAAGCTGCCAAAGTTGAAGCAGTGGCTGACCCTGCCAAAGTTGAGAAGACTGCTACTGAAGTGAAAGCTCCTGCCGAAGCGAAAGTGGAAGCCGGGGAAGCTGCGCTTATTGCTCGTATTGAAAAAGCTGTTGCCGACGGTCAAGTGAAAATTCCTGACACCATGTCTGGTCTCACTCTCTATAAAAAATTGCCGGACATTTTGAAGCAAGCCAATGGCGGGCAGCCAATTCCGGAAGCCGAGATGGCCGCAATCAAGAAAATTTGGAATCGTCTGCCCCAAGTTGTTGCCGAGGCAAAGTCAAAAGCAGCGACCGCCGCTCAAACTGGCGAAACTCCAGTTGTAGAAAATACTGAAGCTAAGCCTGTCGTGAAACCAGAGCCTGAGCCAATTTTAGGGCAGGAAGAAATTGTCTCCGGAAACAAACAAGGCATCAATGGTCGCGAGGAAATCACCAGCGGCAAGGAAAGAGATGCGGTTGAATCGAAAACAGATAAAGCAGAACCACCGAAAACCGGTGACGATTTCTATAATTCGCTAGTTCAGCGAGAAGCGGGTGAAGGCACGCCTCTCAATGTTTTGGAAAAGGCTTTATTGACGTCGTTGCATGAATCACGGGTTGCCGACAAGAGCGAGACATTGACTCTTGATCAGCGTGTTGCAGAAGTTCAAAAACAAATAGCTGCTGAGAAAACTGGTGAAGTTAAGGCTCCAACGGACGGACTTACTCCACCGGAAGGCTTCCAAAAGGGCGAAGCGGTTTGGAAAAATAAAGATACAGACATGCCGGTCGAGATCATTGAGTATCTCGGAGAGCGTGACGGACGTCATTATGTGAAGACCAAAAATTCTGAAGGCGGCATCCCGCTCGATGAAATTGTCTATCCAAGAACTACCAGTGAAGCTCGTGTAGACATGAGCGTTCCCAAAGACACGAACAGAATACCTGATATCGATGTCGTCAAAGAAACCGGCGGATTGTTTGGTCAAGGACCAACCGAAGGCAATCGTCTCGTTCGTCGCGCAGTCACAGATGCTTTCAACGCCAGCCTGGGCGAAGGCGCTATGAAGGCAGAAGCGCTCGCTCGTCTTAAGCAAACATCAATCGACCATCCGGAATTAAAACCGGCACTCGAAATGATTGCCAAAGAGCATCCTGAATTACAGTCAGTCGTAAAAGAAGTGTTTGACGGTGTCGTTGCGCCACCACCACGTCCTGAACAACTGAAGCTTTCCGATATCACCACTCGTCGCGCCGCTGGCGAACTTGAAACATTAGTCCAGGAAGGCACTAATCTCGCTATTGCAGCGTCCAAAAACGAACCGGGCGCTCTCGAGAAATTAGCGGACTTTGCCAAACGCAGCACTGACAGTACCGATCCGGCT
>JACMKL010000509.1 GCA_014380105.1 Candidatus Melainabacteria bacterium | reverse complement strand
GATTACATTGATTTGTATCAATGCCACTGGCGTGACCCTTCCACACCAGTTGAAGAAACAATGGAAGCTATGCAGACCTTGATTAAGGATGGCAAAATCCTTGCCGCCGGCGTCAGCAATTTCTCAGTAAGCGACATGGAAGAATCACTCAAGTTTTGTCCGATCGTCTCTAATCAACCACCATACAGCATGGTTGTGCGTGAGATTGAAAAGGATGTTTTGCCTTTCTGTCGCGCAAACAATATCGGAGTGATTGTATATAGTCCACTCCAACGTGGTCTTCTGACCGGTAAATTCAAGCCTGACGTTCACTTCAAAGACGGTGATCACCGTGCCAATCAAGTGCATTTTCAACCTGAAAATATTAAGCGCGTGAATGCTTTCCTCGAGAAGATCAAACCGATCGCAGAGAAGCATGATGCGACGTTAGGCCAGCTTGTAATTGCCTGGACTGTAGAACAGCCTGGCGTAACATCTGCAATTGTTGGCGCTCGCGACGCTGCCCAAACCAAGCAAAACTTGAAAGCACAAGACATCAAACTGTCCAAAGAAGACCTCGCGGAGATCAATGAGCGCTTGAGAGCTCTGGAATTGCAACCGACCGCTTAGTTGACAACGATGAAGGATCTAGATATGAAGTTAAATCAGTATGTTTCACTCGGGCGCTCCGGTTTAAAAGTCAGTCCATTGTGTCTCGGCGCAATGACATTCGGTGAAGAGTGGGGCTGGGGAAGTTCTGAAGAAACAGCTGAAGCAATCTTCGATGCATACGTAAACAAAGGCGGTAACTTTATTGATACCGCCGATGGTTACGTAAACGGGAAGAGCGAGGAATTTATTGGAAATTTCGTCGAAAAGAAGAAGCTACGAGATCAGCTGATCATCGCAACCAAATTCACCTTCTGCGCTCAACCTGGAAATCCGAATGCAGGAGGCAACGGACGCAAGAACATTTATCGCGCCATCGAAGGCTCACTAAAACGTCTTAAGACGGATTACATCGATCTCTACTGGATGCATGCCTGGGACATGGTAACGCCTGTCGAAGAAGTGCTTCTTACAATGAACGATCTGGTACGCGAAGGTAAAATCAGATACTACGGACTTTCGGATGTGCCGGCATGGTATTTAGCAAAAATGCAAACAATTGCAGACTTAAAAGCACTGCATAAAATGGTGGCATTACAAGTTGAATATTCACTATTAGAACGAACAATCGAAAACGAGCATGTGCCAGCGTCAATGGAATTCGGTGTCGGCATTTGCCCCTGGAGCCCACTGGCAAGTGGCTTGTTAACAGGCAAATACAAAAAAGAGAATATCGCGAACAGCGAAGGCAGAATTTCAAAAATTAAAGACAGCGGCAATCCTAGTTTTGATAAATTGCTAACAGATAAAAATTGGAAAATTGTCGACGCTGTAGTTAAGGTGGCACGCGACATTGGTAAGACACCGGCGCAAGTTGCGCTTAATTGGGTCGTCACTTCCCCTGGCATAACGTCGACAATAATCGGAGCTTCTAAGCTGACACAGCTTGAGGACAATCTGGGCGCACTCAATTTCCTCCTGGCTAAAGAGCACAGAGAGATCCTGGACGAAGCTAGTGCCAATGTTCCATCTCACCCATATGTC
>JACMKL010000508.1 GCA_014380105.1 Candidatus Melainabacteria bacterium | reverse complement strand
TTTAGGTACCACAAGGTATAAGTCGCCGGACATGCATCGCATCTTACAACTGCTATTGATTATCACTGTTCTCATCGTTGGCATGGCGGCGGTGAGCGCGTTTCTTTTCTACAAAATGAAAGATTCCGAGCAGTGGATTGTCCACACTCAAGAAATTCTCTACACGCAGAGCGAAGTCTATTCGAACTTGCAGGACATGAATCTAGCCAGTCGTGGCTATGCGCTTACAGGAGAAGCGGTTCTGTTGGAGGCATACAAAGATGGTAAGTCCAAGCTGCCAGGAAACATGACAAGGCTAAAAGAACTAACCCAAGACAACGCAAAGCAGCAAGAGGAAATAGAAATTTTGAACCAGTGCGCGAGCCGTTTTGAGAAGATGACGACTCAATTAATTGAAACTCGCTCTGCTGCATTGGTTCCTGGACAAAAAAAAGAGATGGATGGAATTAGGCAATCACTTGCAAGCATTGCAAGCGAAGAAAAACGATTACTAATACTGCGCAGTCAGCAATCCAATCTTAATTACACACTTGGTTGGTGTGCGTTGGCTTTTCAAGCCATTCTTGGAATAGGTTTGCTCGGGCTCGCTTCGCGGACGATCAAGCAATACACAGCTGAGAATCGCAAGCAACTCGACGAATTAGAATCCGAAATTGAGGGCCGTAAGAAAACAGAAAAGGCGCTAGGCATTTCAAATAGTGACTTGCAGCAATTTGCCTATGTGGCCTCGCACGATTTGCAGGAACCACTTCGGACAGTTATAAGCTTTTGCGACTTGCTTGCCAAAAAGAGTCGCGACACCCTCGACGACGATTCGGCTAAGTATCTCGAAATCATTCTTGAAAATAGCGCCAGGATGCAGCAATTAATCAAAGACCTTTTGCTGTTCGCACGACTGCAAAGTCAGGGCAATCCTCTGAGTCCAGTCGATATGCAAATCTGTCTCAATCAAGCCGTGAAAGCGCTTGATACTGCCATACTAGAGGCAGACGCCAGGATTACCTACGATGAATTGCCCACTGTTATAGGCGATGCTACGCAATTATCGCTGCTTTTTCAAAACCTGATTGCAAACGCTATAAAGTTTCGCCGCGACGAATCACCCCAGATACACATCGGAGCCTCTCAAGAAGGTGAAGAGTGGAGGATTTCCTGTACCGATAATGGTATAGGAATGAAGATGGAGTACGCAGAACGAATTTTCGTCATCTTTCAACGACTGCATTCACGAAGCAAATTTGACGGAACTGGGATCGGCTTGGCCGTATGCAAGCGGATCGTCGAGCGACATGGAGGCAACATTACCGTGAACTCAAGTCCAGGTAAAGGCTCAACCTTCGCCTTTACGCTTAAAGGATGAACCAATGTCCAGACTCCTCGATATTTTGTTCGTTGGCAGATATATCTCGAAAATCCTAACTTGCCGGTTGTAAGACAATACGCTTCAAAATTTCTACGAACTGTCTGTAGTCCGCAGCGCATTCCTCGTCGTTGACTGGATTTAGCGCGTCTATAAGTCCTTGGACTTCATTCCGTGCTTCTTCCGACAAACGAATCAGACCGGCTTGTTCTAGTTCATTGACACGTCCGTCTAAGCGACTTATCCGCTCTGGTTCATTAATGTTATGCATTACAGCGTGCAAGATGTAGAGGTAGGTCCTTAGGTCATGTTCTTCAGTCAAGGAGCCAACTGGTGCTCCTAGATCCTTTAGTTTTGTCAGTGCAAGCTGGAATTTGGAATCATCGTCAACATTTTCCATTGCACTTAGAACAGCAGCGGCTGCGGACAGCATTTCTAGCAGTTCCTTCCTCGCTTTAGACTTTGCGGCCTCCGCATTTGCCACTGCTTCATCAGCATCCTTTCTTGCTTCCTCGGCAATTTTTTGTGCTTCTTCAACCCGAATCAATGCCTCATCAGCCATTCGCTTCAGTTCATCCAGGTTTGATTTTGGTTTCAATGCTGCTACGACACCCATTATGCAGACGGCGACACCAAGAACCAATAGTATTTCGGGAGACATAACTATCGACCTCCTCCAAATTCGAATAGCCGCGTTGATGCCGCTAGCCGCATGGTGCTAAACATTTGACCTCGGAAGAAATTGGCTTGGAGCCCACTCCTTATCTTATTGAGCACTAGAATTTCTCTCATAGTTTTTTACGAGCACCTTCGCCTCATTGACTCACGTCTTGTTTCGCAACGCACCAAGTTTCACAATCACACCGGCTCTATTCGACTTGGCGACAGTATCGTTCGGTGCTAAGCGTAGAGCGTCATCGTAAGTTTCGACCGCATTGACGAAATTCTTCTCTGCTTCTTGGTAGTTATGTAAGCCGCATTCTACATGCCCAAGCTCTCGGTATGTGTCCGCCTTATCTACGTGATCGCGGAAGTCGTTTGAAACGAGGTTAAGTGCGGCAAGTTCTTGACGCACTTGCAAGAGCTCCTGTTCAAGCTCTGGTGTCAAGGTACCAGGTTGTCCATCCTTTTGCTTGTGTATTTGCCACCGCAGTATTTGCAGTTTCTCTTTGATCATCCAGGGCTTTTTCTTGTTCCGTTTGGGCAATAGCCCCAGTACTACCGGTAGTACTAGCAGTCCAATCATAAGCACCGTCCCGTCAATTTGCTTTGGCCAACATAGTTTCAAAAGGAAGAATGAAACTGGGACAAGTGGTAGTGCTGCAACTTGCGTCCAAATCACTCCGTAAATGTTCTTAAGCCAATCGCGTTCATCCTTAATGCTACGCCTAATAGCGGCTACGATGAGTGGAATTAGAGCCGAGATTGCCAGTAGGGCAACATCGAGGTAACCGCGCAGGTGCAGCATCTGATACATCCCAAATGCTAAGCCAGCAGCCATCGTCATTGGGGCTAGGAAAATCGCAGCGAATTTGAGGGAAGCAATATCACCACCAGACCACATGCGTTTGATACCGAGCGCCGCCAAAGCAAGCCCAAGAGACAGATCAATTATGCAAATTGGCCCATAAAACGGCTTAAAATCAGCGTCTCCATGAATACTTATGCTGGCAAGAAGCCAAAGGACTAGCATCATGAGCAAGCATTCTGCCAATAGCCGGTCGCTGTTTAATTTGCATATCGGCAACCATGTTGGAATGTTTGGAACATTTAGAAAACCAAGCAACCCTCGCGACAATTGAACGGTCAAGGCAATCAACATTGCCAGAACCATCAAGGACCGAGCGCCAGGGGTAAGATGCAGCAACGAGTCGCCCCAACAAGCTAGGATAATAAAGAGGGGAAATGCCACAACACCCAGCAAGTCCAGGACAGAATCCCAGATCTTTTTGGCAGGCGTGCCTTGTTCCTTTGTATTTTGCATAGGTGGCTATATCCCAAGATTCCGAACAGCTTGCTGACAATCGTTCTCCACTGACTCTAGAGAGAGAGATGCTGGTAAAGCTCCAGGCTTTTACGTCACGATTTAAAGTCAGGCGACAACAAAATAGACCGGTGTACTATTCATTTAAAAAAGAAAAGTTTGTTGTTCAGTTATCGAAATAGCTGACTTTTAAAATCGGTAGTTCGACTATAAATATAGGCGCTTTGGTTATATGAGGAGTTATACGTCTGAAGGGAGCAGCCGTTTTGACAATATTTATAGCTTTCTGATCTATTGTTTCAGATCCTGAAGAGCGGTAAATAGATACCTCCTGTGCTGTTCCTGCTGAACCCACTGTCAGTTTGCAAACCACAGTTCGATTTTCAAAATTTTTATCCAATTCTTGTTGATTTACAAGAGAACGGTCCGCGCAACTTTCTTTCTGTAGTGAGCGAATTCTAAAAGCAATTCTTTTTTTAACAATAGTTTGCAGCAATTCATTTGATCCCAGCACTCTATGCTTTGGCTGTGGTGACCATTGAGCATCAGAAGACATTGCGCTAAATAGGACGCAAGCTAAGGTCAAAAAACCATATCCAATAAACTTTGGCAAACCGTTCTCCAAATAGGTAACTACATCT
>JACMKL010000507.1 GCA_014380105.1 Candidatus Melainabacteria bacterium | reverse complement strand
GAAGTGTACAACAGTCGTGTGCGTATCGTTCTGGAGGCTCTCAGACGTGGCATCGTTGACGTTGAATATATTCGAAAATTTGATGATGAACTCGATAAGTGGTTGGCTTATCGTTTCAAGCACAAAAAAGAAGACCTCTAAAATGCGCCACCTGGGCGGTTTTTAGATTGACGGTAGGCAGCTGCGGTGAAACGCACAAAAAGTTTGCGCGTTTACACATTTAAACGCGTCGCTCGCCGAATTATTATTTCTCCATCGACCTCAAACACCACTCACTAAACCAACCGCTAATCAAGCCCATTGCGCACTCTCTGCAAGTCTTACTAGTGCAATGACTAGCGTTTGTTCGTCCCAATTAAGGAGACAGAATCATGGCAGATAAAGTAATTCAAAAGAGCGCAGAAGCTCAGGAAGCCAAAGTCACAGAGAAAGCAAAAATCGCAGAAGGCGCCAATTCCGCAATTCAAAACGAAGTCCATGACCTTCTAATGAAACAAAAAGAACAAGTTGGCACAGACAGCAAAAGCAGTAAGAATATGGAAAATGCAGCACCAAACGGCAGCGCCATGAAAGAGAGCCTCAATGATTTGAAAGAACACTTCAAGAAGGGCGAACCTGGCGGCGGTGGTGCCGGAAAGTACTTACCTAAGTGCGAACTCGAAGGCGAACCTGGCGGACAGGGACAAGCCGAGAAGTGGCATGGTAAACCAGGTGAAGGCTACAAGGGTAAATACGAGGGCGGTCCGAATAAAGAATTCGATAACGAAATCAGACCGAATGGCTCAAGCAAGGGCTCCAAGGCACTCGAACAAGGATTGTCCGGCAAGAGCAGTTTGAAAGAAGGCATGATGGATTTTGCTCCTAAAAACAGCTTACCGAATGTGCAAATTGAAGGTGGTGGATTAGGCAGAGGTGCCTACGGGGCCGGTGAAGCGATTCAGAAAAGTCAAAAGCCAAATGAAAGTCACGAGTCAATTATGCAAAGTAAGAAATTGAAAGCGCTCGACGATTAAGTTGTCTCAGATTGAATATTTAGAATAGATTTTAAAATCGGATTTATGGAGCACGCCTGAACAGCGTGCTCTTTTACTTTTTCTCATGACAACCCGGTGTGCGGAAACAGCAAGAATGCGCTAAGTAACGCCAAATGGAGATCTAGCGCTAACCTCGCTATAGCGTCTTGATAACCAGCTGAAATAAGCCTAGAGCTTATATTAGAGGAGTTTCCAACAACTTCATTCTTTATGAGCGAAACGATCATAGTTTTAGAGAGTAGCCATTTCTTAAATTCATAGAGTTCCTTTTTCTCTCACTCCTATAGATAAACCGTCAAGACAAACCATTTCACAGCCATCTCGCATTTTCCTCAGTCACGCTTGTCGTGTCGGAGAGTGCTCTTGCTTTGTTTGGCGGCGATTTTTCAACCAGGCGTGATATCTCAAATTCGTCCATCCATCTGCCTTAACAGACTTCGGATGACATGCAAGGGAAAATCTATGAATCGCAAATTGCAACTCTATGTTCCTGCCCTCCTTTCGCTCGCGCTGGCAACGATGGTTCACGATCGCATCACTGCGCTCATCGGGGCCTTGCTCTGCGTCTTCATCGGTGCGACAGCCGGGTGTATCTTCTTTGGCGGTTTTTCGACGATTCGTCGCCGCCCTCTCCATCTGATTTCGAGTACCGTGCTGCTGTTCGTCATCGCTTTCGCGATTGGTGTGCTGCTTCCTGGTACCGTCTCGGCACTTCTGGCATTCCCGCTTCTGGGTCTGGCTGGTGTGTTTCAGTTCGGTCTGCTCGGCAAAAAATTCGCCCTGCTCGTTGTCGGAGGCCCCTCTTCGGCGCCCGGCTATACCAGTCTGCTGGAAGTTTTCGCGAAGAAAGCTTTCCCGGTCGTTCATGCCAAAAAGCTTCGCGCTCTGCCTCTGACGGTGGAAGATGGAGCATTTGTGCTGGTTTCAGGCGGTGGCACGGCTGACGAAATTGCGGCGGCATGCAAATTCCTGCGTGCACGCGGCTATTCGCCGATTGTGGTTCAAGATGCGGTCAACGCTTCTGATTCGATGCATCACACGCTGCTCGAACTGAACGAAGACCTCTACCAGATCACGGTCGTCGGCGCCGTTTCTTCGCTCCTCACCGCCAAGCAGCTCAAGGTGTATGCCTTCTCCAAGGCTGACTGCACCACGACTACGGCTGTTGTCCTCAAGCGCTTGCGTAAAGTGCTAGTCATCAAACGTGACCGTGCTCCTTACGCAGACCAGGACAGTCTGCCCGGCGGCTTCCTCAACGTCCATCTCGAAGGGCTTCCGACTTGCTCGGCGCGCGAAGTGATGGAGGAATGTTTTGTGAATCGCAACGCCAAGCCCGGCGAGCCGAAGTTCACCCTCAAGGTGAGCGATGCAGACGTTGAGCTGGTTGATGTGCGCTCGGAACCGACCAGGGATGTGCGTGGACACGTAGTCGACCACGGCTATGTGTACTTCGTCCCGGACGAGCGTGAAGAAGAAGTGCTAGCGAACGTCTCTGCCGGCGACGACGCCAAGGCAGGTTCGGCGCGCTTCGAAGACCTCGAGCAGATGCTCGCTACTCCACTGGCTTTCGACCACGGCGCACTGCTTGCCGGGGTCAAACGTTTGATGGGGGAGTGAACCTGATGGAGGTAATGAAGTTTAGTCTGGGACGCGGAGAGCCGGACAATGTCCTGATCTTTCCGATGTTCCACAACCAAGGAAAATCCATGGAAACGCAAGTCGCAAAAATCGAATCCACCAGACGCGGTCTGGCAGCGGTGATCGCACGCATCGTCGAAACCGAAGCCAAAGCTCAGAAGCGCGAATGGCCTCACGGTCACTTGACCGGTCTGGTACGCGCTTACGCTATCGACCAGATCACTGTTGCCCACGGCATCGTTGCAATTGCCGCCGGCAAGCTCGGATTCAAGTCCGAAAACATGACGCTGGAAGCGCTCGAGGGCTCTGCTGTCACCTGCTTCTACGCCAATTGCATGGTTCTGGCGCAGGTGGCTGGTTGCAGCAAGGAAGATGCCGAGGAAGCAGTCTTTCAGAGCATCCGTAAGCTGCAGACCCAGGCTTCCGAAATCATCCGCCATGTCGACAACGTCATCGAAGGTGACGAAACCGTCGACGGTCGCGAAATTCGGCACGGCGCCCTGCACTACAAGTGATTGCCCAGTGCGGGGTGTTCCACACACCAGGGTTTCTATACTCTCGCGGGCGACACTTTCCAGTGTTGCTCTATCTGGTTCTCGCTCCATTAAGAACAAGAAAAGACTAAGGAGACAAGACATGCAGAACTCGAATGAATCGCAAAATCCGAAACTGATCGTCGCTTTCATCGACGCTCCTGACCCAGACAATTTCGTCCAGCTGCTTGCGCTCTGCCGGCTCAACCCGGGTGCGGAAGTGGCTGTTTGTTTGACCGGTCGCCCAGTTCGCTTCAACGCGGACAAGGAGCACAAGACGTGGGAATGGGACTACGACAGCTCCCACCTGGCTCAGCAGGCTTCCGCCATGCGCGCCAAAAATTTCCTGCGCAACTTCGGCATCTCCGTGACCAAGGTGTTCGACGGCGGCATCGCCCCGCGCACGCTGGTTCCGCATTGGGTGCACTTTGCCGAGTACTACAAGTTCGCCGATGTCGACCCGCTGGCCGCCATCCGTCACAGCGAACTCGAGCCCCAGGAAGACCTGGTCAAGCTCATTTTGGCGCAGCCGGAAGGCAGCGTTCTGATTTCTGTCGGCGGCCCGATGACCGGACTGCGGCAAGTGATCGAACGCTGTCCTGAGGTGGCTTCGCGCTTCCAGGAAGTGCACTGCATGTTTGCCACCTGGGGCAACGTCAGCCTCATGGACTTCGGTGACGCCCCTCGTGGTGCCGTGCAATTCAACGTCGCCTGCGACCCATTGTCGTCGCACTTCATCCTGATGGGTCTCGACTGTCCGATTTACCTGATGCCCACCGAGGTCACACGTGTGCAGGGAATCGGCTTCTTGAACGCCCAGAAGTTGCGTGAGGCGCTGCCCGAAAACAAGGGCACGCGGGCTCTCTACATGCTCTACGCGCTCTGGTATGACGCAGCCGTCAAGCCGCGCCAGGACAAGAACCCGGAGGAGCTGATCTTCATCCACGACGTCGTGGCCGCATTCAGCCTGGATGCCGAATTGCGCAAGGCTATCTACGATGTGGTGCCGGTCAAGATCACGGCAGCGCCCTGCTTGCCGTCGAAGGCAGATATCGCCAACTGGGGCAAAGTCGAGATGAAGCAGGTCAAGAGAGCGTCCGCCGACAAACCTCGCTACGCCGCTATCGGTCTCAAACCGGGCGGTGAAGCGAAATACCTCGAGGCGCTCAAGAAAATTTGCGCCTGACGCTTGAAGATTCAAAAACAGGCGTTTTACTCCGGATAGATATGGCACCAGTGGTGGTGTCACAACAAACCCGATGCGCTCACAGTTGTAAGAACTGACGGGCGCCGCGCCTTCTCACCACAGCAAGAAGGCGAACGGAGAAGAACAACATGAACACGCAAGACAAGCCCGCAAACGAAACTTCCACTGGCAAGGCCTCCTTCGAGCGCATCGTCAGTGAGATAGTCAGCTCGCTTACAGCCGATGATTTGACTGTTTTCCTGACCGGCGAAAAGACCATCAAGGTCGGCACGCTCAACGGGGAGACTGTCAGCTTCTGCATTCAGGGTGCGTCACCGGCATTGTCATGCCACGGACATGCCGTCCTTACGTTCTCTTACGGGAGGGAAACCGACATTCAAGCAGCGCTCGCGCCTGACCTCTCCATTGGCAATCGCTATCATCCGGCTCGCCTGGCGAAGCGGACTGGCGAACCTGTGCCGACGGAGTTCAACCTGGCTGCTTCCGCGCTGCAGCAGAGCTATTTCCGCGTCGTCACTGACGAAGAGAATTTGCCTGCAGAAGTGGTTGACTGTCGCCTCCTGTTCGCGCGCGGCAACTGGCATCCGGGTGTGCACAGTCTCACCCAGGGTATCGTTGCAGACCTGAAGTGGGTGCCTGCTGAATAGCTGGCCCCGTCCATCCATGGGCGTTTCGACCAGCCTCACGCTGGCGATTTTGCCCAGAGAGCAAATCGAGCGGAGGGCGTCACAGACAAACTAGCATTCTCATTGTGCATCGCAGGCGATACCACGCGGTATTGCTTCGCACCAGTGGGAATGCTTGTCCTGTGGCGCGCCCTCTCTCATGCTCTTCGAAACCAGACAACTTCGCGTTGTCTAAGCCGAGGAGTCGCATATGACTACTAAACTGACACAAACTGCTCGTGTATTTGTAATCGGAACCTCGGAAGTCAAAGAGTATCCGGTGGGAGCAATCGACGATATCGCCAAAGTCGTCGGTCAAACGCCTCTCATCTGGGTCGACTTCGATGGTCCGGTTGATCAAACATCGCTCAGCAAACTCGGAGAAATTTTCGAGCTACATCCTTTGGCGCTCGAAGACGTCGTCAACAGCAAGCAACGCGCCAAAGTGGAGCACTATCCGAAATACCACTTCGTGGTTACTCCGATGGTTTCGCTTGGCGAACGCCTGCAGTCCGAGCAACTGAGCACCTTCTTCGGCAAAAATTTCGTCCTCACCTTCCAGGAGAAGGAAGGCGGAGATTGTCTCGAGCCAATGCGCAGAAGTCTGCGACGAGGCGGGGAATCGCTCGCTCACTACACGCCTGATTATCTCGCCTATGCCATCATCGACACGGTGGTGGACGGTTACTTCCCAGTCATCAAGGAGCTTGGCGACAGGCTAAACGACCTGGAAGAGGAAATCTTCAAGCGTTTTGATCAGAATCACGCAGTCCGCATTCACGCCATCAAGCGTGACATCTGGACTCTCCGTCAGACAATATGGCCGGTGCGCGATGCCCTGACGGTGCTTCTTCGCGACTCGCAGACTCTGGTCGCCACCGAGACTCGCTATTATCTGCGCGATTGCTATGACCATTCGATTCGCATTATCGAGATGGTAGAAAGCCATATCTCGATGTGCGCAGATTTGATGGACCTGCACATGAGCCGTGAGAACAGCCGCATGAACGAAATTCTGCGGGTGCTCACAATCATCTCGACGTTGTTCATTCCGCCGACTTTCATAGCCGGCATCTATGGCATGAACTTCAACCCCGACAAGTCGCCGCTCAATATGCCAGAGCTCAACTGGTTCTTCGGCTATCCCTTCGCTCTGGCAATCATGGGCTCCATGATGATCGGACTGATTGGCTGGATGTGGTGGCAAGGCTGGCTGACCGGAGTTCCGCGCGGAAAGCGTTTTCGCCTCACCAGCAGGCGCGAGCGCGAGGAGAAAAAATAGGCACGACGTTCGATCGTCTTGAGTGTCGCACCAGATGCGCCACCAGAAGTAAATCGCATTAATTTCATCTGCCAGGGAGCGGGGTGACGACCTCATCGTTACTCCGCTTCTCAGTCTGATAGAATCAATCCCACGGGAGGCTTTATGTCCAAACCAATCACACCAAGTCAGTACCTGGCCAAGTCCTTCGGTCTGACTTCCAATCAACTCGAAAGAGTTCTGGGTATCGCTATCGGCAGCCGCGACAAAGGTGCCTTTGCAGATATCTATTTTCAGGTCGGCGTCACCGAAGGTCTCGTTTACGACCAGGGAATTCTCAAGAATCCCTCTCGCAGCGACGTTTCCGGCGCAGGTGTACGGACGGTGATCGGAGACAAAACCGGTTATTCGTATACCGACCATGTCAACGTCACCAACCTCGCCAAAGCGGCGCGCAATGCGGCAACGATTGCGCAACACACAGGCTCCGTTCCGCCTATTCAAGTAGGTCCGGACCGCGCTCAGCACAATCTCTATCCAACTGCCGGAATTCTGATCGGGCTGCCGCTTCCGGAGAAAGTCGATTTGCTTATCCGCATCGACCGGGAAGCTCGCAAGTTTGACCCGCGCATCAAAAATGTCACCGTCAGCCTGAGCATTCAGGAAGAGACGGTGGTTATCGTCACGTCGCTCGGCGACTTGATTCTGGACCGGCGACCTCTGGTTCGCCTCGGAGTGAGCTGTCTGGCAGAAGAAGGTAATCGTCGTGAAACCGGCTCATCTTCGGGTGGCGGTCGCGTCGATTTCGAATTCTTCCTGGAAGACGAGCGCTGGAAGAAGCATGCATTAAAAGCCGCACAGGAAGCGATCGGGCTTCTCTCTGCAGTGCCTGCTCCTGCTGGCGAAATGACCGTCGTACTGGGCAATGGATGGCCCGGCGTGCTCATTCACGAGGCGGTCGGACACGGACTGGAAGGCGATTTCAATCGCAAGGGTACATCGGCATTCTCCAAAATGATGGGCGAAAAGGTGGCTTCGCCACTGTGCACCATCATCGACGACGGCACCGTTCCTGGTCGTCGCGGTTCGCTCAATATCGATGACGAAGGAGTTGCCACAGGCAACACCGTTCTGATCGAAAAGGGCGTGCTGAAAGGTTACCTGCAAGACCGCACCAATGGCGGCTTGATGCGCTCTGGATCGACCGGCAATGGGCGTCGCGAAAGCTATCGGCATGTTCCGATGCCTCGCATGACCAACACTTATCTCGCCGGTGGTGAATCCACCCCAGAAGAGATCATCCGCTCGGTCAAGCGCGGCATATATGCAGTCACCTTCGGCGGCGGACAAGTTGATATCACCAATGGTGACTACACTTTTTCTGCGACATCAGCAATCTTGATCGAGGACGGCAAGCTCACCTCGGCAGTCAAAGGCGCCACGCTCATCGGCAACGGGCCCAAGTCATTGCACAACGTTTCGATGGTGGGCAACGATATGGCTCTAGACGAAGGA
This sequence comes from Candidatus Melainabacteria bacterium, assembly GCA_014380105.1. Lineage (GTDB taxonomy): Bacteria > Cyanobacteriota > Vampirovibrionia > Obscuribacterales > Obscuribacteraceae > QKMZ01. The sequence continues at coordinate 4,688 of JACMKL010000507.1, read as the reverse complement.
ACCGGTACTTGCGGCAAACGCGGTCAGAGCGTGCCTGTAGGTGTCGGAATGCCAACCATCCGTATCGACGGTGTGACCGTCGGTGGAACCAGCCGTTAAAGAGGAGGGAACAGTTATGAACGACAAAAATCGTTTGGAAGTGCTGGCCCAATTCATCATCGGCGAAGCCCGCCGATTGGGAGCCAGCGACTCAGATGTCTCGATTTCCACCTGGTCATCGGTCGACACGACCGTGCGCCTCGGCGAAGTCGAAAAGCTCGAAAGCGCAGCCGAAGGTCGTGCACTGACAGTGCGCGTTTTCCTCGGCAAAGTAATGACGTCGGCAAGCACATCCGACTTCCGTCGCCAGTCTCTGACGAAACTGGTGCGCTATACCATCACGCTTGCGAAAGCTGCTCAGCCTGACGAATTCGTCGGACTTCCCGACAAGGAAGATCTCGCAGCGCTCGTGCCCGACCTGGATCTCTACGATCCAATTACGGCAAAACTTTCGGTAGCCGACAAGGTCACCATGGCCAAGGCCTGCGAGGATGCTGCACGTGGACTCGATCCGCGTATCACCAACTCGCAAGGCGCAAGCTTTTCGGATTCGCACGGACTGACTGTCTACGCGAATTCGCAAGGCTTCGTCGGCAGCTACACCGGTAGCCGCTGTTCGTTGTCTTGCTCCGTTGTCGCCCAACAAGGTGACAGCATGCAGACGGACGGCTGGTACAACGCCAATCGCAAACTCGGCGGACTGGGCGATCCACAAGTGATTGGCCGCATTGCAGCCGAGCGAGTTCTACGTCGCCTCGGCGCCACCCGCGGCAAGTCGCAAGATTGTCCGGTCGTTTTCGACCCGGTGATGGCAGCGCAATTGCTCGGTCAGGTTGCCGGAGTCGCACACGGTGGCTCAATCTACCGACGCACGTCTTTCCTCGTAGACAAACTTGGCGAGCAAATTGCTTGCCCGGAATTAACCGTCCTCGACGACGGATTGATTCCTGGCGGACTGGGCTCACGACCATTCAACGGCGAAGGACAAGCGTCAAGACAGCGCACCTTTATCGAGGACGGCAGACTCAACGGCTATTTCCTCGATAGCTATGCGGCGCGCAAACTCGGCACCAAGCCAAACGGCGGCTCGCAGAGCAATCTCTACATCAAGCCCGGCACAAAGACTCCCGAAGAGATCATTGCGTCGGTGAAAAACGGCTTGTACTTGACGCACGTGTCAGGTCCAGGCTTCAACGGCGTCACCGGTGATTATTCACGCGGTGCATCCGGCATTTGGATCGAAAACGGCGAACTGGCTTACCCGGTTCAGGAAATCACCATCGCCGGAAACGTCCTGGAGATGCTCAAATCGATTGAAGCAATCGGCAACGACCTCGAGTTTCGCTCGTCGGTCGCTTCGCCCACGCTCAAAATCGGCTCGATGATGATTGCCGGCGCCTGACGCTCGGCAAAAAAACTTCCCGAAGTGGATGCAATTTTGAGGGGCGGAAGTGCAAATTTCCGCCCCTCTTTACTGCGCCACCATCCGCGGTGCAAATCTAATTCACGAAACGCTCGCATCGCTTGACGATGACGAGCAGACTGGGAGATAAAAACTATGAGTACACTGATCATTGCAACCGTCGCAATCGCCGGCACAATCGCCGCGACGTCACTCGTCTGTGCGCTCGTCTTCTGGGCATTTTGCCTGAAGGTCGAACGCTCCTGGACACTGGAAATTCCGCTCATCAACACCGAACGCTGGCACCTCGAAAGCGTTCGCAAGCGTTGGGCTCTCGTTTCTCTGGTCGCCTACGCTCTGTCCATGGGACTAACCATGTTGCTTGCTCACGGACTGGGCTACGCACATGCAAATCTCTGGATCATGGGCGCGGCTTCCGCCGGCATCCTGATCATCGGTCTGCGTGCCATGGTGCACAATGAGCGCTGTTTCGAAAACAACCTCAAGCATCGATATCCGAGCTACCGCATGTAGTCCGGTTGGTGCCTGAAGGCTAGAGCATTGTACACCGAAGGATTTCCGCAGCGCATGATCGAGAAGTGGAAAAGTGGTAACAGCGTCGTTTTAAGGTATGCGCGCATAACTGGATTTAGTTCCAGACTGGAAGCGAGAAAGACAGAAATCCACTCTGCCTTTTCTCGTTTCCTTTTCGCACCGCTACTACTACACTGTTTAGTATCAATTTGGTTTCAAGGTTTTATTCTCAAGCGAGATCCACGCAGTCAAAAGCGCCTGCCTTAGCAAAGACAGACGCTTGATTTTTCGAAAGCTTCTCAGCGCGAACTACTTAAAAGCAGCAACGCCAGCTTCTGCAACGGAGTGGTCTTGCTCACCAGAGCCACCACTGACACCTACGGCTCCAACAACTTTGCCATCACGCTTGAGCGGAATACCGCCAGCAAAAATCATAATCTTGCCGTCGTTAGAGGCATTGATGCCGTAGAACTGCTCTCCAGGCTGACTGTGTGTAGCCAGGTCTTTGGTGGAAATATCAAATGCACGCGACGTGAATGCCTTTTTAATTGAAATATCGACGCTTCCCAACCAGGCATTATCCATACGTACATGTGCGACCAAATTTCCGCCAGCATCAGCAACAGCAATATTCATTGGTTGACCGATTTCGTCTGCTTTCTTTTCGGCTGCTGCAATGACTGCCTTTGCATCTTTTAAAGTAACCATAGAACCTAAAACTCCTTATCAGTTAATATTTTTTTCGTACTTTAATTTTCAAAATCCGTTTTCAAAATTTTAAAATTATTTCGCTGTTTGCACTTTTGGTTTTGTAGCTGCCAAATATTCTTGAGTGGAATGCATCGTCGCATAAGCAAAGCCTAGAGCCGACATAAAGGCTGCATGAACTTGTGCGGCAGGAACAACGGTGCCATTAAATTCAAGATCGCGCGATGCGCAAGCATCATGAACTACGTTTACTTTGTATCCAAAATCATTTGAAGCACGAGTGACTGCATCTACACACATGTGGCTCATGGCGCCACAAATTACAACTTCTTCAATATTGTGCCTGTCCAAAATTTCTTTCAAATTAGTATCGCGGTAAGAATTGATTTGATGCTTAACCACAACTTCTTCGCCATCGTGGTTTTTCACTGTCTCATTTATTTCTGCACCTTTTGATCCTGGGGCGAAAAAGGGTGCTTCTACAGAAGGGAATTCATGGCGAATGTGGACAACTAATTCCCCACTGCTCCGAGCAGACTGGATAAGAAGAGCTGCATTGTTGGCAGCAGCTTCCATATTATGCAAAGTCCATTTACCACCTGGGAAATAGTCGTTTTGAATGTCCACGACGATTAACGCCCGTTTTGTCTCCGAATTATTCATTACTTCTCCGATGTTTGATTGAGGACAGGCAATAAGAATACTACGCACCGAGCAAAGTGCGGCTTCTCCCATGCCTGCTCCGTTTCAAAAGATATAGTCACATTGCTGTCACAGTTCTGTCGTTTCATTGACTCCAGAGCAAAGAGCAACCCTTCAACCCCTGAGGACACAACCGTGAGCGATAGAGACTGTAATGACGGTGGCAATCTCGCAAATAAACTTGCGAACGAACTTGACAGGGGCAACAGCCGCGAAGTGGCCCATATTCTCAGAGATGTATATCGCAACGACCGGCGCGACTTCAGTGCGCTTGTCAGACAGGTCAATGCAAACGAACGCGATTATTGCGGCGCAGATCTCGTGATTATGAACGGTAATGTCTCAATTACTGGCGCCAATGGCAGACGCGAGCAAATCGGCAGGCTCGATAATTATAATTCTGGGCGCGGCAATGATAGAGACTGCGACCCGCGCGACAACAATAACCGGAACAATAATCGAGGCGGCAGGGACAATGATGTGCGAGTTCGCGGCGGAAGTGGAGGCATTGATATAGATATTAGAATTGGTGGAAACGATTCTATCTATCGTAATGACCGAAACAATCCGCCAATTGGACGCGGACGAGACAATTGCGACCCGCCTCGCATGCCTAATATTCCGATTCCAGATTGCTTTCCGGATGTACGAGTGCCCGAACGTCCACCTGTTTACCGCATACCAGAACGACCTCCAGTCTACAGACCGGAGCCTATCTATAGACCGGAGCCAATCTACAGAGAGCCGGATTGCGACCGTGAACCAATCTATAGACCACAACCGCCAATCTACAGACCCGCACCAGACTGCGATCCACCTGTAATTTATCGTCAGCCTGACTATGAAAACCGCAATAATCGATACGAGCAACAAACAAATAGCAATGACGCAGAAATCTTTGGCACTGTAATAGGCGGTGTCGCCGGTGGTATCATTGGACATCAAACCGATCGCGATAATACCATCACTGGCGCATTAGCAGGAGCGCTTACTGGCAATTTATTTGGTCGCGCTATCGACAACAACAACAATAATAGAGATCGCCAGCTATACCAATCGAGATATCGTCGCTAGATTAGTTTCTCGACGGGGAAGATAGGGGGGCTGATTAGTAATAATCAGCCTCTCAAACTTTTTTTCACAAAAAATCAGAGCTCATCAGCACTCAAGCTCATGCATAAGCCTGTAAAGATGAGCATCTCAGGCACTAATGATATGGATTTCCATAACTCCTAAAGTGGAACTTTCGCCTTCTTCAAGAGAAATTCGCCTTCCCCAGTCACGAAAAGACTGGGGTTTTTTG
>JACMKL010000506.1 GCA_014380105.1 Candidatus Melainabacteria bacterium | reverse complement strand
TCATTGAAGACCTGCATATGATGTCTAACCTGGATATGGCGACGAATTTGCAAAAAAGCCCCACAAATGTAAACCAATTGGTTGGTGATATTGCAGATGTTTACCGCAAGCGAATAGCCTGCCATAACCTTGAACTGGTGTTAAAACTTGCGGCGTAACTGCCCGACATCCAACTTGACGGTGGGGAAGTCAGCCATGCTCTCAGCAATCTATTAGACAACGCCCTGTTATACACGCCGGAGGGTGGCACGATTACGGTTGAGAGCGCCCAGACGGAACAGCATATTGTCCTGAGCGTTGCAGACAGCGGAATAGGAATCGAGTTAAAGCATGTGGATTATATCTTCGAGCGATTTTACAAAGTTGACTCGGCGCGTCCGATAGGTAAGAGTGGCCCTGGCCTGGGATTAACGATGGCGAAGAAAATTGTCGAAATGCACGGGGGACTTGTTGAGGTCGAAAGTATCCCAGGAAAAGGCAGCCGCTTCCGGTTAATGCTACCGTTGACCTCAGTCGATAATTCCAGCAACATGCTATAATTGAAAACTAATCGCAAACAATAAGAGGTATAGTCATGTTTGCTAAACAGATTGACGTACAAGAAAGTCAAGCCACTGTAGAGGAACTGTTGGCACTTGTGCAAGAAGGTGGCGAGATCATTCTGATGCGCGGCGATACACCTGTAGCGAGGATTCTACCTGTGGAAGCAAATCCCCAAAAAGAGCGTATTCTAGGGATGCATCCTGGTTCGATTTGGATGAGTGATGATTTTAATGATCCGTTACCCGACGAATTTTGGTTCGGTGAAGATGAATGAAATATTTACTTGATACTCATGCTTTTGTTTGGCTAGAAAGCAATCCAGAGCGTCTTTCGCATATAGTCGCCACCCTCGTTCGAGACTTGAATAATGTGCTGATGCTGAGTATAACGACAGTGTGGGAAATCCAGATCAAAGCGCAAATTGGTAAGTTAAAGCTGAAATTCCCCTTACCAGTAGTTGTTCAAAATCAAGTTAATGACAATCAGATGCAACTTTTAACGGTTACTTTAGAACATGTCCTCGAACTTGATAGTCTGCCACTCCATCATCATGACCCATTTGACCGCTTGTTAGTGGCTCAAGCAAGGGTTGAAAACGCTATTTTGATTAGCAGCGATCCCGAAATTGCAAAATATGATGTGCAAACGATTTGGTAAATATCAACCTCTCCTGACCCTTCGCTAACCTGCCGATTGATTTTCCGCTACCCCTCCACTATACTCGCGCTGTCAATAATGTTCACTGGAAAATGGCAACATCGTAATGATTAGCGAAAAATCAACGCAGACACTTGAACTGCCGAAAATACTCGACCAACTGGCACGGCATACGACCTTTTCTGCCGGGGCACAGTTGGCGCGTGAGCTTTTCCCCAGCAGCGATCTGGAAGAAGCCCAGACCTGGCAACGAGAAACGGCTGAAGCCCGCACGTTAATCGAAAATAAGGTTAACGTCACTCTGGGTGGGGCGCGCGATGTACGCGACGCGGCGATGAACGCAACACGCGGCGTATTGATCGATGCTCAGACGATGCTGGATGTGCGCTATACGCTGCGACGGGCGACCACCATCAAGCGGACGCTGGGACGGATGAAAGGCACATATCCGCTGCTGTCGGACATTGCCAATGAGGCGGAAGAATGCAATGCCTTGCAGGAGTCCATCGCGCGGGTGCTGAACGAGAAAGGCGAGGTGCTGGACACAGCCAGTCCACAGCTTGCTCTTATAAGGCGCGACCTGAAAGTTTCGTACGACCGACTGCAAACCCGCCTCGCTCGACTGATTAGCTCTAGCACCAACGCCCAATTTCTCCAAGAAGCCCTGATTACCACCCGCAACGGACGCTATGTCATCCCGATAAAAGCCGAATTTAAGGGGCGTATTCCGGGGATTGTGCATGACTCATCTTCGTCGGGGGCTACGTTGTTTATCGAGCCGCTGGCAACCGTCGAGTTGAATAACGCATGGCGTGAATTACAACTGGCGGAAGAAAAAGAAATCTGGCGCATTTTGCAGGCACTCACGGAAGAAGTGGGCGACCAATCGGAGCAGATTGTGCGGACGGTTGAGGTGCTGGCGTACCTTGATCTGGTGTTCGCAAAGGCGATTTATGCCG
>JACMKL010000505.1 GCA_014380105.1 Candidatus Melainabacteria bacterium | reverse complement strand
CGGGGTCAATGTTGCGCGGTACTGAAATATCGATGAAGCAAGTCGGTTTAGCGGCTGTTAGAGCTTTTGCCTTAGCTAATTCTTCTGCATTAATAATGGCAGCCGGAGCGCTTGTGGAGGTAATTACAAGATCAGACTCTGCGGCAATACGATAACGATCTTCGAACGACTCGGAGATATTCAAGCGTTCTCTGTTCGGCAAATTGTTTTTCGCAAATTCTTCCAATTTGCTTGCTGTGCGATTGAGCAGGGTGACCGTGCCTTTGCCCGGTTCTGATAGAAGCAATTTGGCGCAAATTTGAGCCATACGTCCGGCGCCCAACACAGTGACATTCAAGTCGCTCAAGGCGCCAATTTGATGACGTGCCAGTTCGAGTGCTGCCGAACTTACCGAAACAGCGCGCTTGCCCATATCGGTTTCGCTGCGGACACGCTTGCCGCAATTGAGGGCGAGCATGAAGAGATGGTCGAGTATGGGTCCGGCAGTCTTCGCCTCTAAAGATGCTTGATGAGCTTCTTTGACCTGAGCCATGATTTGAGCTTCGCCCAATACCATGCTATCGAGACCGGCGGCGACGCGGAATAAGTGCAAGGCCACATCTTCTCTAAGGAGTTTGAAATTCGGCTTCAGGACGCCGTGGTCGCCGATTTGTTGAGTGTGGGAAAAGAAAACGTCGATTTCGCGCCAGCCAGCCTGCACATCCGAGACGACGGCGTAGACTTCAGTGCGATTGCAGGTTGACAAGACGACCGCTTCGGTGACATGCGGGAGTCTGGAGAGTGCTTCAAGAGCGTGTTTTAGACAGGACTGCGGAATTGTAAAGCGCTCGCGTATGGCGATAGGCGAGGAGTGATAATTTAGTCCGCAGACAACGAGATGACTCATTCGGGTCGTTGTCCTGAATTAGCTAGGGATACCGGATAACGCATGTCAAAGATTATATCTTCAGAGGCATATAGGAAGTCTGAAAGAGACCCAACCGTAAAGAAACAAATTCTAATCAGTCTACCTGGTTCAGCGCTGAAGAGTCACCGCAGTACTTCGATTGCCAGCCGTCTAATTGCTGCTTAAGCTCCGGGTGAATTTTCACACTTAACCAGTACATCCCCTTCAAAGCACTTAATGTCGGTCTCGACAGCATGTCGTCTTTAGGAGGTGGCAGATAAAACAGTCGGTGATTTTTGACGGCTCGAAGCTTATTCCAGGGGAAACGGCTGAAAATTGGAAAAGCCTTTGCCTCATAAGGCAAAATGACCAGATCTGGGTCTGCCAAAACAAGTCGCTCGGCCGAAAATTGCGGATAAGGCTGGCTGAGATTGCCGGCAATATTTATGCCACCACATCTGGTGATAATGTCATGCAAGAAGCTTTTCTCGCCGACTGTTAATAACGGTTGCGGCCAGACGCAATAAAATACCTTTTGCTTTTGGGTGGAACTGCCGATAATGGCGGAAAGTTTTTTAACCGCCTGGTCAAAGTTGTCCGCCAGTTTATTTGCTTTATCTGCGGTATGACTCAGTTTGCCCAGCTGTCGCAAATTGTTTGCGATGTTGGCGACTTTGTCATTGTTTACCATCACCACATTGAATTTTCGCGACTTCAGCATTGATGCCATCGCTTCTTGCCCGCTCACCAGAAGCACCACATCTGGTTTCAAGCCAGTCAATCTTTCGAGATTGACATTCACAAATGTGCCGGTTACCGGCACGCCGTTAAGGCGCCTGGCGCCATCGGGTAGAACCTTCTGGCAATTTGAGCAGATGCCTCTTATAGATTTAACTGCGCCAGTATCAAGTAAAAGTTCAGTATTGGATGGCGCAAGCGAGACCAGCGATAGTGAATGCGGCAACTGCTCTGCTGATTTTATCGGTGTCTTTATCGGTGTGTTTGCTCGCGCACCTAAAATTGCCGCCAAACAAATTGCCAGAGCCGCCAGAGCGATTGAAAACTTTTGCTTCCTCGCCATTCTCAATGTTTCTCCAGCCAAGTCATCACTTCGCCCACTCGGCTTTCGTTATCCTGAGCGCTCACTGTGAGCGTCCTTTCGAACAAATTCCATTCGTATAAAGTCATGCGGACATTTCTGTCGATTTGTTTTTGGTAATCAGAATCTGTCCAGCGAAAACCGTCATCCACACACGGAAACATTGGCGGCACGTAGATCACATGCGTATAAGCGGTGACTGCTTGCGCACGCGCTTGCCTGTAATATTCTTCCGTGTCGTATGTCATCGCAGAGCAAATATTCCATCTTTGCCATAACACCCAGCAATCAATCGTAGAACGGTCTGAGATGAAATTGCCCAGGCGGTCTTCTTCTTCAATTTGTTTTTCTAAAACTTGTTTTTTGAAGCCATTTTGATCTGGAATTGCGCCAATTTTTTCGTAGCCGAGATCGGCGCACAATTGTCTTGCCAATTCCGGAATTACAGATAAACAAAGCAAAGGAGCCAGCCCCTCCACTAGCGTGGTTTTGCCGACTCCGCTTGCACCAGTTATTACGATTCTAGTTTTTGACGACGGGCTTTTGACCATCCTCCAGAATTACCTTTCTATCGCGCTTGAGCGCTTCAGTGAGATCCAATCCGGTCAATCCCTTCACAAGGTGCACGCTCTGTGCGGCCATGCCCAGGATGTCGGCGCTGATTTTGCTTGCTCCCGTTGTATCTCCACCGGTGGAGACTACGGTCATGTTGCCAATCTTCGAGAGTGGAGCCGATGCGGCTGCGACGATTTCAGGCAATCTTTCAATCATCATACTTGCCAGAGCTGCATCATTGTATTGCTTAAAGGCTTCAGCTTTCTTGAGCATTGCTTCAGCTTCCGCTTGACCCTTTGCAGCGATAACGGTTGCTGCGGCTAGACCATGCGCTCTCTCGGCTTCTGCTTGCGCTAAACCAATCGCTTTGGTTGCTTCCGCTTCCGCAATTGACCGCAGGCGGGTTGCTTCTGCCTGACCGGCTGCTTGTAAGCGTGTCGCTTGCGCTTCACCTTCAGCAAGTAGTCTGCGCTTCTCTTGTTCGGCTTGAGCCATCAGACGAATGCGTGATTGTTCAGCTTCAGCTGGTTTTGTGATTTCGGCTTCGAGAGCAACCTCGCGTTTTTGCACTTCGACTTGTTGCAGTTCAACTTCCTTTTGAGCCTCGATGATTCTGATTTTTTGAGTTTCTTCAGTCAGTTTTTGCTGTGTCTGTGCTTTGACGATTTCGTACGCCATGTCGGATTGCGCCTTAGTTTTGGCGATTTCTTCTTGATAGTGAGCTTGGGCTAACTGATAATTCTTTGATGCTTCGGCAACTTTTGTGTCGGCGATCAACTTTGCCTTGGCGCCTTCTTCCGTCGCCTGCGCTTGAGCTATAGCAGAGTCTCTGGACGCTGCGGCTTGGGCAATAGCTGTCTCTTTAATAGCGTGCGCAACACCGATATCAGCTTCACGTTTGGCTTCTGCGGTACGTTTGCGACCGAGGGCTTCTAAATAACCGACGTTGTCTTTCAACTCTTTTAGTGTGAATGAAACAACTGTCAGACCCATTTTCGCAAGATCGGCAAGTGAAACTTCCTGAACTTTTTGAGCGAATGAATCAAAGTTTTGAATTAGCTCCTCAACTTCCATTGTGCCTAGAATGGCACGCAGGTGGCCGACTAAAGTTTCGTGCGCAATTTGTGATATCTCTGAATCATCTTTATCCAGAAATTGCTCTGCAGCAGTGGCAATCGATGCTGAATCACCTTTGACCTTGACTTGCGCTACGCCTTCTACGAATACAGGAACGCCGTTTTTGGTGATGATAGGCGCTGTGGACTTAATTTCGATCGTCATTACTTCCAAACTGAGAAACGCTCTCTGTTGGATTACTGGAAAAACGGTTGTACCTCCACCTACGACAATCTTGAACTTGCGATCTTCTTCCGCCGTCAACATACCTGAAATAATCATGGCTTGGTTAGGTCCGCACTTTTGATAGAAGCTGGACACCATCCATACTATGAAGGCGAAAAAGACAACTCCTGCGCCGACCATGCCAGCTATACCAATCTCCATACCCATACTTATTCTCCTTGTTTTGCCAAATTTCTTTTGGCTCTTTTGATTTTGCTTATTGAATAATTGCCCTGGTTTTGGTGCCAATAACTTAAGTAATTCTGAAGCTCTGATGCCGTATATGGTGGCATAGGAAAAAAGAAAATAGTGTCTTCACGAAATTGTTATTTCTTGCCAGGGCTGGACGAAAACTACACCCTCTCGGATATCAGAAATCATCACCTTGCTGCCACGCTTAAATTCGTGATCTGCCGTCTCTGATTTAGCCGGCATGTTATAGCGTTTGGAGCCTAATACATAAGTGATTTCGCCTGTTTTTCCGGGCTGTATCGACACGCAAACTAGAGCCTCATAGCCAATTGCTTCCTCAACTCGTGTCGTAGTTGAAACATGTGAATGCTGAACAAACCAGCGTAACATCATCATGGTGACGTTGCGCATGATAAAACCTGCCAATATCGCTGGAATGAGGCTAATCAAGCCTAATTTATAAATTGCCATACCTGTCACGCCGAAAAATCCAAGAAATATTGCCATCGATGTTGGGCTCGCCCACGACATAAAAAGCATTAGCAGCGATGTTTTTTGACGCGTGTGGATGTCGATGTTGCCTGTTTTTGAAAGCGCCTTTAGTTGATCTGTCGGTGCATCATCATGACCGTTGTTGCTGCCATGCCCGTGGGATTCATGCCCGGAATGCCCGCCATGCCCGCCATGATCACCAAAACCGTGGGCGCCATGCCCCCCGTGTCCTAAAAGACCGTGCACATGTCCGTCGAACGCATCATGAGCACCTCCATGGTGTCCTCCAGCATCGGAACCGAAGTGTCCAACCGCCATGCTGAAGATCATGTTGGTTTTGAGAAGTCGGTTGGGATCCGATATAATCACTTTAGCATTGT
>JACMKL010000504.1 GCA_014380105.1 Candidatus Melainabacteria bacterium | reverse complement strand
TTAGAGCTTGGATGCAATTATTTTGATACGGCTGATGTATACGGATTCGGGCACAGTGAGGCCCTTCTAGGAAAGGCGCTGAAAAATAAACGCGACCGAGCCATTATTGCCACGAAGGTGGGAAGCGACTTTTACCAGGGAGGCGGTTTTCAAACTTTCACGCCCGACTACATCCGTTTCGCACTTGAAAAGAGTCTGGACCGGCTGCAAACCGATTATGTCGATGTTTACCAGCTACACAATCCCCCTCTAAGACTGCTAAAGAAAGAATCCACCTATACGATTTTACAGGACCTCAAAAGAGAGGGCAAAATCAGAGCCTGGGGTCTTTCAGTTTTCGATCCTATAGAAGGACTGACTGCTCTAGGTGTCGCCCAACCGGATTGCCTGCAAATCACCTTCAATATATTCAATAGCCGTCCTGGCGAAAACTTATTACCTAGCGCATACGCGGCCGGCTGCGCAATCATTGCTAGAGAACCGTTGGCTAATGGATTTTTGACAAGCAAGTTTAAACCTGGAAGCGAAACCGAGTTTAATGACGCCAGTTTTGAAGAGGGCGATATTCGCCAGTCTTGGCCCTTAGACTATGTGCTTGCGCGCATTGAAGCATCGCAGCGTCTAGATTTTTTGCACGTCTCGGAGAAACGTACATTGGCTCAGGCAGCCATAAAGTATGTGTTATCAATGAAGGAAGTCTCTGTCACTATTCCCGGCACAAAGACGCCAAGGCAAGCAGAAGAAAATTTTGCTGTGTCTGCTATGAAACCGCTTTCACAGCCAGAACTCAATGAAATAAGCACTCTAGCGAAGCGGAATTTTGATATTCCAGCATGATCTGCCAGGGCATTAGTGATTGATCACTGTTTTCAATCTGAGACTTTCACCTTGCGCGACTGGTACAACCAGGTGACGCGCGGTTCCAAACTGTTGAGGTACGCCAGTAAGACCATGTGGAGCTTCCATTAGTGGAGCTGGTGCAGATGGCATCGCGGCGTAAGCCGGCGACATCAATGGTGCTCCAACTTGCCCGCCATAAGGACTGACGGCGCCATTGTACGCTCTGCCACCATACGCTTGAGGCGCTGCTTGAGCAAAGCCATGATGTCTCTGTGTGCTAGCTGGTTGCGCGTAGGAAGCCAGACGATGACCTGCTTGAGCAGTACCAGGCATAAATGGTTGAGTTTGTGGTGCCATTCCAGACATTGGTGCTATTGGCGACAACATTGATTGTGTTTGTGCACCGAAACCGCCTGGTGCTAAGGCTTGTCCGAGCGAGAGAGCATTAGAAGTTCCCGCTGCTTGTTTGAGCTGCTGACCAATGAACTGACTAGCGAACTGACTGCTTGCTTTACTCATCTCTTGTGGCTGCGCTGCAGCGGTCGAGAGAAGTTGCTGTTGAGTGGGTTGGGACTGAGGCAATTTAGGCGCGTTAGGAGTGTAAATCTCACCGGATTTAGCAGAAGTTCGAAATGGCATCGCCTGTTTGACACTATTAAGCAAAATTCGATCGTCGTAAGAAGTGTGAGCCCGACCGGTTTCACCACCCAAGACTTGATTTGCCATAGGCTCGTTGTGTCGGATCCAGTAGACAACAAACAACCAACCAAAGAAGCCAGCAAATAGGCACAGGTAAAGGAAGTTAGGTGTTACGCGAATGCCTTTAAACGCTTCAGAAAGACTAATGCCCGCCAGAGCATTGGCGTACATCGCTGACTGTGAGGGAGTTTGACCAGCGTCGTGACCATGTCCATGGTCGCTGCTTGAGTCTCCGCCACCCGCAAGTGAACCGGCGTCGCGATCAAGTCCGAGAAGGCGTGCTATTAAACCTTTGAGAGAATTTTGCCCACTTTGTCCGTCACTCCCATGTTCACCATGGTCTCCGTGATCGCCACCGTCGCCACCAAAATGGTCGCCGTGGTCACCATGCCCGTGATCTCCGTGTCCATGATCACCATGTCCATGGTGGTCATGATCATTCCCGAAATCAGAGACGTAGCCTAAATCGCTACCGCCGCCAGGCTCCATCAAGTTCTCCTAAACTGAAACCCGCCTGAACGCGGGTCTCGCTCTAGAGATACTACGATCTCCTGACTTAAAGTAAATAGGTAAAGACGTCATGGGTGGGAAGACCACCACACTAATTAATCTTCGAAGGGCAAATAGCTAAGCTATTCGACTTCAATGCCTTCAACTTGAACCAAACGTTGGCGAATGCTTTCGACTGTGCGAGGCAACTCAAACAAGATTGGAAGCTTCTCTTCAATCGAACTGATGTGTCTGGTCAGATCGATCGAACGTTCCATCAGACGAATCAGAATTTGCTGAGTGGCGATCAACTGTCTTTGGTTTTCGATCAACTGAGTGGACATTCGGGCTGTCTCAACTCTTTGATCGACGCTGAACGAAAGTAGTTCAGTCATTCTCTCAAGACATTTTTCAAGCTGAACTTGCATGCCGTATTCACCATCTCTGGTGGCGTCGACAGTTATTTCTGTGGTCGGGATACCTTCTTCGTCAAAAAATTTCTCAAACCCTTCAAGCGCGTGGTCGAGGCCCGGAGTTTCCTCAGGTTTGCGCATGCTTTCAGCCATCAGTCAAAATCCCTCCGCTCACCGTTATAAAAACTGTTAGGAAACCGGTAGTTCTCGGCACTGTTTGCAGTCGAACTATCGTTTCATTGAAATGGCCCCGTCCGTGGTGGCGCTCATAGAATTATAACTAAAGCGAATAATAAGACAAGAGAAAAGACAAAGATTTTTCGGTGAACAGAAAAATTACCTGTGGTGGCACAACTGCCCACCAACGTATCTACCTGCTATAGACAATGCGCCCCTTCTTTATTACCTGTTTTACTGGATTCCAGCCTATGTTGTAGGGTACTTCTTCCAGACTTTTTACATCGTAGATGGTCACATCGGCCTGAAATCCTGGTATCAACTGCCCAATATTTGCACCTAATCCGATCGCGTAGGCACCATTTACCGTTAAAGCGGTGAGCGCTTCTTCCGGAAGCATCTTCAAATGAAGGCATGCCAATCCCCAAATGAATGGCAAGGAGGATATGTGGCAGGAGCCGGGATTGTAGTCAGAAGCTAGCGCAAGCGCTACACCCTCCTCGATCATTTTTCGTGCTGGAGCATGTTCTGAGAGATTCAAATAAAACGAAGTTCCAGGCAAAAGTATTGCCACCGTATCTGATTTCGCCAAAAGCGCGATCTCTTCATCGCTAACATTTAACAGATGGTCTGCGCTAGCTGCACCAACTTCGACAGCGAGAGTGGTGGCACCCAAATTGACGAACTCGTCAGAGTGCACGCGGGTCTTCAATCCCAGCCTATTAGATGCTTCAAAAATCTTGCGTGTATCGTCGAGAGTGAAATAACCTCTATCACAAAATACGTCAATATAGGGCATCATCGACTCTGCAGATACTCCACATTTTTCTGCTTGGTGTTCTGCCATTGCCACCACTCGTGGCAGCATATCGGTGACAATGTCGTCTACATATCTTTCACGATCGCGTCCGGGTGGTATCGCATGTGCCGCCATAAAAGTTGGCACTATATCGAGCACCGATTCTGCTTTAAGCTGGTAAATCGCTTCCAGCATTCGCAACTCACTCTCGACTTCTAAACCGTAGCCTGTTTTGATTTCGAGAGCCGTAGTGCCGGATTCAAGCATCCGCTCGATGCGTCTTCGGCCAAGCTCCACAAGGCGTTCAACACCGGCACTTTGCGTAGCTCGCATACTTTTTACGATGCCACCACCGGCGGCTGCTATGTCTGTGTATGTCTTGCCTTGACTTCGCATTACAAATTCATCGGCACGATTGCCATCGAAGATTAGATGAGTATGCGCATCGACCAGACCAGGCGTGACCAATCGATCGGTAGCATCTATCAGAGTGGTTGAGCTATCTGTAAAAATGTGTTCGCTAAGTTCGTCAGCTTTGCCGACGGCGACAATTTGTCCGCCGCTAATTGCGATAGCTGCATCGCGAATACGGCGAACATCGCGCATATATTCGCCGCGGATTGGTCCTGATTTGCTCTCGGCTGTAACCAATTCGCCAATTGGACTAATCAAGAGATCTACAGGCACCTTGCCATCTCTAGACAGGTTTTTTGGAACACCAGCTTGTGCTGGATTGCCGGAATTTATCGTCATTGCCCGATCCTTCAAACAACGCGGCTTCTAGGTCACACGCGTCTGTCACTCACGTTTAAGATCATAAGCGACAGACATGTCGAACAGGCTATCTGACGGCGTAGCTCTTCACGTTTAGGCGGCAAAGCTTAACATCGCGTAATCTGCGCGATGCTGTTGCGACAGGAGAAGTCAGGATGCCTCTCACGCTCGGGAAACAGGAGAGACATCCTGACACCGCTTGTGGTGCCAGAGCAGAGCGCTCTAAGCCGTGAGCGAATATGATTCTTGGACTTTCATTTCGTCGCCTTTCTCTTCCGAAATTTCCATTTTGCCCTGCTGCGATGGCTCATTTGAATCATCAATTAACTCAACGGCTGGAGCGGCGACGATCAGAGGCGCATGACGCATCTTCTGAAGATGCTCAAGGTTGCCATATTGCTGAAGTTCTTGTGGATCTGCAGGTCTGCCATGTCCGACTTGTTCAAGCAATTCCAGGCGATCGAATCGCTCTTTTCTTTGTTGTTGCTCTTCCAGAATTTGACAGTGGCGGCAATTAGTTGCACAAACACTTTCAGTCTCAGAACTTTCCTTCATCGATTCAAGAGTTTTGACCATTTCAGACCAGTGCAGGCGAAAGATCGATTCGTCCAAGGTAAGGCTCACCGGAGCGTGGTCTTGAGTGCCCACTCTGACAAATGTAAGAGATACGCGCTCATAAGGAAAGCGCATCTTGAGCTTTTCAGCGAGAAATTGTTTTACCAACACCGTTGGAGAAGGCCAAGCTGGATCGAGATGAGTGATTGGAGTCAATTGAAAATCAATCAATTCAAGGCGTTTTTCGTGCGGGTGCCAAATCATCAAGTCGATCGTGTCTTCGACGTACACGCGCACATGAGGGACTCTAGCGCGAACTTTCTGAGCGACTCCAACGATTTCACTGCTGCCAGGCTTATATGGTTTGCCTACATACTTAGTTAGCGTTTTGTAGGCAAAGAGGAATGCTCGTGTGTTGTTATCTTTGTCTTGCGCGGCAGCGCTTAACTTGTCGGCTGGCCATTGCTGACCCATGAAACGCTGGACTTGATTGACCGTGGTCAGCTTGCCGCGATTAATTTCGGCCAAGCCACGCATAATAAATCGACGGAGCAAACTCTTCAAACGAGTTCTGGCAACACCAGCTTCATACTGAGCTTGTCCCACCTGATATGCCTTCCGGCAGATGCGAAATGTTTCTACCATTGAAGGCGTGAACAAAGTTCTGTGCATATCGCACCCCCTAACCCGCTACCGTACGTCTGTATGTCATACCAATATATAGTATGACAATCGAGGCGGTCAAATGAATTCCTCATCTTGACTGCTCTTTTATTCTGTCCTACATCTACTATTTTCCCTGACGCAAAAGCTTAAAACGTGGTTCCCAAGCCCATTTCCACTGCATAAAAGAGGGGCTTGTGATATCACTTTAGACATCTACAAAACACGCATTTGGATGGACTCTACGCATACAATCCGCATGCAAGCGCGTTATCAAGCGCTTAGATAAAATGTGTCGGTCGAGAAATTTTTTTGACGGTATACGGGGCTTTTGTGTGTCTGTACGTTCACGCGAAAACGTAGAACGGCACGTCTTTCGATAGAATATGTTTTCCAATGAACTAAAGTGACTCCTTTTACGTATTAGAACGTAGGAGATGTTCAACCTATTGGTTTGCATTCCTGGTCAACGAACCGGAGAGGACAGACAGTTGCACGTTATCCGCGAAACCAGCAAAATGCAGAATGTCTTGACAGTCTCGGAGCTAACCGGGCTGATTAAGGATGTGCTGGAAGTAAATTTCAACAATATCTATGTAGTTGGAGAAATATCCAACGCGAAAGTTTATCCGTCCGGGCACTGGTACTTTTCGTTGAAAGATCAAGACGCCACTTTATCGGCAGTCTGTTTTAAAAACAGCAATTCATCTATCAAGTTTAAACTTGAAGATGGTTTGATGGTGGTGGCTAAAGGCAAACTAAGCGTTTACCCGCCGCGTGGCGCATATCAAATGGTGGTCAGTGGAATAGAGCCAGTCGGTGTAGGCGATTGGCAGCTAGCGTTTGATCAACTTGCTGCAAAACTTGAAAAGGAAGGATTTTTTGCATCAGAGCGCAAGAGACCAATTCCAATGTTTCCGCGCCGCATTGGTGTCGTAACAAGCCCAGCTGGAGCTGCGCTTAGAGACATTCTCCACACTTTAAAGCGTCGCAATCAGTCAGTCAGTGTCCTGATTTCGCCCTGCAAAGTACAGGGCGAAGGTAGTGCAGAAGAAATCGCAAGAGCAATTGCAGAACTATCTGAGCACGATGACATAGATGTGATCATCGTTGCCCGTGGTGGCGGATCGATTGAAGACTTATGGTCATTCAATACAGAAATTGTGGCTCGAGCTGTGCTTTCTGCTTCAGTACCGGTAATCTCTGGTGTGGGCCACGAGACCGACATAACTATTTGCGACCTCGTCGCAGACATGCGCGCACCAACGCCAACTGCCGCAGCTGAGCTAGTTGCTAAAGGCTCCCTGGAGCTGATGGAAAAATGGACGTCCTTAGATAAGCGTTTAAATTTTCAAGTTTCAGATCGCCTGAAAACGGCTCGCAGACAAGTTGAGCGCTTGAGTCCGCTCAATTCGTTATTACGATACGAGGATAGACTCAGACACCTGCTGGAGCGAATTGTTTCAAGACGAAAAACAATCGACGGCAGAATTGCGATGCATATAGCATCAGCACAACATCGGCTTAAACAAAATGGCGAAAAATTAGCTGCACTTGGACCGCTAAATGTCTTAAGTAGAGGCTTTGCGATCTTACGCAAAAGCGACAAGAGTGTGGTGCGTTCTTTTAAGGACGTTAAACCGGGAGAGTCACTAGAAGCACTTTTGCACAACGGCAAACTAAAAATCACAATTGAAGCGATAGACGAAAATTGGTAAAGAAAGGCGGGAGGGATCTCAAAATGGCAGAGACAACTATAGATTTCGAAAGTTCACTTAAAGAACTCGAGCAAGTAGTCGGCGAACTCGACGGTGAAATCAAACTTGAGCGCGCACTCAAGCTTTTCGAGCGCGGAATGGAATTAAGTGGACAGCTAGAATCATTTTTGAAAGTCGCAGAACAGAAAGTCGAAATTCTGCGTAGACAGGCTGACGGCTCGATGTCACCGGAAGTGTTCGATTCGAAAAATTTAGAGATTAAAATCAGCGAAACAGAGATCACCTATATAACGACTGACACCGATGTGGCTAATAAATAATTGACACTCCCATCGCCAGCCACAATCATCAGCTCTACTGAAAAGCATTTTGCAACTTTCGAAGAAAGCCGCTCGCTATGCCACTTTTAATTTAAAATCGCCTTTCCCCCCGCTCTTCAAAATCGCGAAAAACCCAGCCAGTTCAGCGTCTCCCCCACGCGGGGGATTCTTGACGCATTCCTGAACAATAGTTAAGCTATTAATATTACGATTTTGACAGCAGTCTAAATCGCTGCTCGCGGAGTGTTTTATTTTCGGCATTAACTGAAAAGCTCACCGTCAACTACCACAGGTGAAGGATATGCGTACTCACAAGCAAAGTAAACCAATAAGGTTGAAAGCCCACAGGCGTCCCAAAGGCAATATGATTGCTTTGATTGGCGCAATCGCGGCAGGTCTTCTGATCGCGATTCTACTCTTCGCGCTCTCATATACTCGCCTACTCGGTGGTAGCTCGGAGCAGAAGACAGCAATTGAAGCCGCAGCCCTGGCTGCAGCGAAAGACCTTGGTCGTATTGTGATTAAGGACGACCACTTCGGCTGGGTAAGTCTTTCGGACTATGCACCGACTGGCCCTCTGACCATAGCGCCGGATGGTTATTACCAACCTGTTTCTTCCTTGAATACAATCCTAGCGACCATCCGGCTGGATATGATCATGGAAAAGCATGTAGCAGCAGCAGTATCAAATCCAGCATCGATGCAGATGTGGAAAGATTTGGCTCAAGCTGACTACGACGCTGCATCGGCTACTAGAGCAAAGTTAGTGAGCGTCATGCAAGCGTCTATGCTACCTGGCGGCTCCCCAGAAGCAAAAGATATCCAAGGAAACCTCGTCAACCCATATCAGAGTGCTGAAAATGCATACAAAGAAAATGGGATTCGGCAATCTGGAGGTTCTGCATACGTTAATGGCTCTCTGAAGCTCACACTGGGATGTCTTCAAGGTGGAAGCGAGACGACGGTTAAAGCGGTCACTCCCGAAACCAAAGCTGAGTTAAACGGTAAGGCACTGCAAAACGGCAAATACCTTTCCTACACTAACTATTCGTACAACGGCAAAGACTTTGTTTTTACTGCTGCTGGTTCACAAATAAAACTCATTGATAGTAAGAACTTCAAACAGACTCTCGGAATTGCGACAGAAGTTCCTTCGATTGTGATGGCAGAAGCAGATCAAAAATTCTTTGATAATGGAAACTCTGCAAAACCAGCTCGCATTGTTCATACGATGGCATGTGCACAGCCTGCTTGTGTACAAGATCCAAAACCAGCTCCTGGAATGAT
>JACMKL010000503.1 GCA_014380105.1 Candidatus Melainabacteria bacterium | reverse complement strand
AATAAGGACCTGGTGATAATCAAGGAAGCGGCGCTCCCGCCAACGCTCTCGGACGTAGAGAAAGCAAAGGCAGAAGAGCTTTTTCAGCGCGAAGCTCGACTACTTCTAAAATTAGACCACCCGCAAATTGCTCGCATACTCGATCATTTTTTGGAAAATGGGCGTGATTATTTAGTAATCGAATTTGTACCCGGGCATACGTTGCGCCAAATGGTGACAAAGCGCGGACCTCTGGATGAAACACAGGCAATCGGGCTAATACTCCAGCTGGCTGGTGTTCTGGAATACTTACATACGCAATCGCCGGGCGTTTTACATCGAGATATCAGTCCTGACAATTTGATACTTCGTGATGACGGTAAACTTGTTGTAATCGATTTCGGTGCAGCTAATGAAATTGTCGGCACCGTCACCGGTACCATTATTGGCAAACAGTCATATATGTCTCCGGAGCAATTTAAGGGAAAACCAACCGCGCAGAGCGACCTCTATTCTGCCGGATGCACTCTCCATTACCTTCTGACCGGACAAGATCCCAAGCCACTAACTACGTCTCTACCACAATTATTGCGCCAATCGGTTTCTGATTCGTGTAATCAGCTAGTCAGTGACCTTACACAATTAAAGCCTGCTCAAAGAATTCAGTCTGCCGAAGTAATAATAGAGCGAATTGAAGAATTGAGAGCAACTCCAAAAGATGTTTCTGGCACTGTAATTGAGGTGGGCAAAGCCTCGTGATGGAAGATGCTTCAAAGAGCCGACTCGCAAAACGCTTTTTCTTTGCTAAAGGTGATCGCGCCTCTGACGAATACGATCAGTATTGGATTCGATATAAACCAATGCGTGTTCTAAAAAAACGTTTTCAGGATTTTTCTAAAATCCCACTCTGGCTCAAAGTAGCAGCAGTAGCTACTTTGGTCTGTGCTGTGCTTTTCAATGGGCCGGTGGCGACTACCACGATGATAACGTTAACCTTTGCGCTCTTCTTTATTTTACGAGCGCGCTTGCTACTTTCTCCTACCCACATTGCTCTCACTGAAGAAGGTTTGCAATTTCATTGGTTGCATTCGTGGATTAGTGCCAAAAGCTTTGTGCTGCCTTGGAGCAGCTTGTCACATATAGGGCTAGCGAATCCGAAAGTTTGGAAAGTAACAGAGCCACAAGTAGAGTTTAATATCGTTGCTACGGGAATGCCATTTGCAGCACGCTTGCCTTTTCTTTTACTTACCCCTACTCTTGCCAGCGGTTGGCTTGGCGATCGCGCGCGCGTCATTTTGCCCTTAAACGGCTTGGCTTCTAGTGATGACAGAAAGAGATTGCAATTCAGTTTTCAACGTTTTCTTCCTACTTATAGAATTGATCCGACTGTTAGTGATGAACTCAATCTTGCCATGCGAGTCGAAAGCTATACAGATTTGTGGATGGGCGCTTTGTCGACTTCACGTTCTCGATTAAGACACGACACTTTGCCAGCGGGGACTATGCTTAATCATAGTCGTTATGAGGTTCTTGAGCCGATTGGCTCGGGCGGTCATTCTGTTGTTTATTCAGCTATTCATCGAGAATTGTCGCTAGAAGCACCAGTCTGCTTGAAAGAATTTGTTTTGCCATCGTATGCCGGCATAAAAGTTCGTAAGCGCGTTTTGCAAAACATTCAGAAGGAATCAAAAATTCTTACTGGTTTAAGTCATCCAAATATTGTCAAATTTTTGGATTTTTTTGTTGAGGATGAGCGTGCTTACCTTGTCCTGGAGCGCATCCAGGGTGAGACATTGAAGCAAATGGTGGCTGCGAAAGGGGCGTTTAAAGAGGAAGAGGCGATTAATTTCGCGTTGCAGATGTGCTCGATATTGATCTATTTGCACAAACAGCAACCGCCGGTGGTGCACCGTGATTTCACTCCGGACAATTTGATGATGGATTATGGCGACATAATTAAATTGATTGACTTCAACGTGGCACAGCATCTGGAAGCAGCTTCTACGCACACAGTGGCTGGAAAGCATTCTTATATGCCACCCGAACAATTTAAGGGCGAAACAACTGTCCAGAGCGACATCTATGCACTGGGTGCGACTCTGCATTTTATGTTGTGCGGATGCGATCCGGAGCCAATCACAACTTCACATCCCCGCGACATCAATTCTTTTGTAAGCGATGAAATGGATGTGATTGTCGCTAAAGCCACTGCAACAGATTCTTCGTATCGATATGTGAATTGTTCGGACCTGAGAGAAGACCTGGAATGCTTGCGGCGCGAACGATACGGGCATTTGTGAAGTGTCTTTCCGCAGTAAGATAATCAATTTCAGAAGGTTGCCAACAGTGTTAAACTCATTTTTGTGCCAAAAGAATTGACTATTAAATTTCCACCTCGCGCCTCGCTCGGAAGTCTCTACACCTCCGACGCTGTCTTTCCGCATACGCGCCTTTGGGTCGGTGAGGCTCAAGGTGATCGTGACTTAAGTGTGCCGGATGGTCGCATGCTTGGATTGGCTTTGCGCAACCTGGACGCGTCCACGATCGGGGACGCAATTGAGGAAGCTTTTAAGCACCTTCAGTCTGTCGACTTATCGACAAGCTATTTTTCTGACAGTACGTTGCGTTGGTTGAGCTACGTTGACGAATTAAAAGAACTGCGCCTCGATTTTCTTAAATTACGGGCTGCTGAGTTAGTTGGCTTACTTCCAATGACCTCGCTGACCACGCTCTGGCTGACGGGCGCAGAGATGGGCGATGCTGAGCTGGCATCATTTGCGCCATCACCTTCAATAGAACATTTGATTTTAAAATCGACTCGTATTAGCGATGCTGGATTAGCGCATTTAGGCATTATGAAAAAGTTGTCTCGGCTGCATTTGCCCACCCAAATTTCCGATGCTGGTATTGCGCATTTGGCTTCCTGCAAGTCTTTGCGCAAATTGGACTTGTCACTGTGTGCAATTACCGACAAAGCAATTCCGATGCTCGAGAATATTGTCGGGTTGGAAGAGTTGTATTTAAATGACACCAAACTCGGTGACGAAGCATTATCCGCTATCGGTAAATTGAAGTCGCTAAAAGTACTGTTCCTATGCGGAACGAAGATTAGCGATTCCGGTCTTACCTATCTTGAACAGCTAGAAAATCTAGAACATCTTGAATTACGCGATACTAAAGTTTCTGAAGTCGGCACGCAGAGAGTCAGATCACGACTTTCCAATTGTGCAATCTTCGGACCTTAATTTAGCTCGCTGGTTTTAAACTTACTTTGCTTTGTGGATCTTTTTGACGGCGTGCTTGACTTGCGTCTCTAAAGTCTTGTCGAGCTTGTTAAACTTCGCATCACCCATATAGGTCTTCAATCCCCAGCCGCATGCTGCCATGGCTCCCATGACTGTGACAATAACAATGCTGGCTTTGCGCGCCTGGCGCATCCATCCGTATGACTTGCGTGCGAGTTTTATTTT
>JACMKL010000502.1 GCA_014380105.1 Candidatus Melainabacteria bacterium | reverse complement strand
CGCTATCGTTGACGACGACGGCGAAGAATTGGAAGTAGAAACTTTGGGACGTCTGGTAGTCAGACCAGGCTGGCCGAGCATGCTGAGACAAGTTTGGCGCAACGAAGAAAAATTCAAAGAATATTTCAAAATTCCTGGTTGGTATTTCAGCGGCGACAACGCCTTGAAAGACGCTGACGGCTATTTCTGGTTCATTGGACGCGCTGACGATGTCATCAACACAGCAGGACACCGCGTAGGACCGTTTGAGGTCGAATCTGCACTGGTGGAACACCCAGCAGTGGCGGAAGCAGGCGTTATCGGTAAACCGGATAAAGAACGCGGTGAGATCATCAAAGCGTTCATCGTTTTGAAAAACGGCTACACCGAATCTGAAGAACTCCTGGACCAAATTAAAGAGCACACAAAACGTCAACTAGCTGCCCATGCCTATCCTCGAGAAATCGAAATTAAAGATAGCTTGCCTAAGACACGCTCCGGCAAAATCATGCGCAGACTGCTGAAAGCTTGGGAGCTTGGATTGCCAACTGGAGACACTTCCGCCTTGGAAGACGACTAGTCGACAAAGCGCACTTGTGAGCGCTCACTAATAAATGCACGAGGGCGAGGCTTAACGGTCTCGCTCTCTCGCATCATTGCATAGCGAGTCGATATACAAAAACACCAAACTCTCGATAAAAATACATTCTATCTGTGCAATAACAAGGGCAATCGAGCCTCTCATCCCTTATCCTAATAGCAAGAGAAAAATTTTTGGACGGAGCGACCTGCGTTTTACGCCGGTCCAACCTCTTCCCTGCGCAAACCAATAAGTGGCGCGCAATTGAACTTTTTTCGCGCGTAGACGTATTAATTAGTATGAGAGTGAACGAGAGCCTATGAGCGTAGAAATGGGAATGAGCGAAGGCACCATAGAAAGACTTCCTCCGCAATCAATTGAGGCGGAACAGGCTGTTCTTGGTTCTATTATGGTCAGTGGCGACGGCATCGCGCGTATCGTGGACGTGCTGCAGCCGGAATATTTCTATAGAAAAGCCCACCAGGTCATTTACGCGACCATGATGGACCTCTATGAGAAAAACGAGCCAATCGACATCATCACCGTTTCTCAATTTCTAAAAGACGAAGACAAACTCGACCAGGTCGGCGGTCGTCAATACATCACCGATTTGGCTCTCGCAGTTGCAACTACAGCCAACCTTGAATATTACGCCAAGACGGTCCAAGAAAAAGCTCTCCTGCGTCAACTTATTAAAGCCGGCACAGAAATCGTGCAAGGCTCCTATGAAGAACCAGACGCCAACGTAGCAATCGACAAAGCAGAGCACTTGATCTTTCAACTTGCAGAAAGACGCAATATGCAACAGCTCGTGCACATCAAACACATCGTCGAATCTTCTTTCCAGAAAATCGAACAACGCTACGAGCAACGCGATTCATTGTCCGGACATCCCTCTGGCTTTTACGACCTCGATGCGATGACCTCGGGATTCAACCCCTCCGACCTGGTTATCATCGCCGCCCGTCCATCCATGGGTAAGACGGCATTCGTTTTGAATATCGCGCAATTTATGGCTGTAGAGCACAATATTCCGTGTGCAGTGTTCAGTCTTGAAATGTCGCGCGACCAACTAGTTATGAGAATGTTGTGCTCGGAAGCGGGCATCGATGCAAACAGACTGCGTACAGGTAATTTGCACACCAATGACTGGACGCAACTAGCAATGGCAATGGGCAGATTGGGCGAAGCGCCACTATTCATCGACGATAGCGCAATGGTCAATGCTCTGGAAATCCGCGCCAAATGCCGACGTCTAAAATCAGAGATGAAAGGGCTCGGCCTGGTAGTTATCGACTACATCCAGTTGATGCAAGGTAGAAAACAGACAGATAACCGCGTTCAAGAAGTTTCTGAAATCTCGCGAAGTTTGAAGCAATTAGCTCGCGAACTCAACGTACCAGTTTTGGCACTGTCACAGCTTTCACGGGCAGTAGAAGCCAGACAGAATAAGCGTCCGATGCTTTCGGATTTGAGAGAATCTGGATGTTTACGCGGCGATTCGAAAATTCTGCTGCCTGATACAGGCAAATATGTCCGGATTGATAGCCTGGTAGGTCAACATGATGTTCGGGTATTAGCGTTAAACGAACAAACATGGCGATTAGAGCCAAAGCTTGTAACCAATGCATTCAGCACTGGAACAAAGCAAATTTTCAAAATGGTCACTGCCTTAAATCGCACGATCGAAGCGACTGGCAATCATAAATTTATGACCATCGACGGATGGAAACGCCTCGACCAACTGCAGCATGGCGATAAATTGGCAGTGCCTCGAAAAATTCCTTCAGCAGCAACGCCTTCAATGTCGAAAGCAGAGCTCGCTTTATTGGGTTATTTAATAGGTGATGGCTGCACCTTAGCCCGGCATGCGGTGCAATATACAAGTGCAGATCTAGATTTGGCGGAGCACGCCTCAGAATTGAGCAAAATAGTTTTTGGAGAGTCTGTCAGCCCTAGGATTAATCGTGAGAAGAGCTGGTATCAAACATATCTCAGTAGCAGCGAAAAGCTAGCACGTGGCAAACGCAATCCAGTCGCAGCGTGGATTGATAGTTTGGGTGTGTTTAATCTACGTTCGTGGGAAAAATTTGTCCCCGAGAAAGTTTTCGAACAACCAAATGAATTCATCTCGCACTTCTTGCGTCATCTCTGGTCTACAGATGGAACGATTTCTATTACTGGGCGTGAGAAAAAAATGCCCCGGATTTTCTATGCGACAAGCAGCGAGAAATTAGCGAAAGACGTTCAATCTCTTCTCCTACGCTTGGAAATTAATGCCCGTATAGTAAGGGTTTCACAAAAAACTAAGGGACGAGATCAATTCCACGTATCAATAACTGGAGCTCAAGAGCAATTGACTTTCCTGTCGCAGATTGGCACGAATGACTTGCGGCGTAAACCTATAGCGGAAGAAATGGAAAGAATGCTTTCTGAAATAGTTCCAAACACTAATAGAGATCTACTTCCGCGAGAAGCTTGGTTCAGATTTGTTGAACCTGCACGGCTAGCAGCGGGGATGAGCACGAGGCAAATGCATAAGGGAATCGAAACTTCCTATTGTGGCTCCGCGCTGTACAAATCAAGTATGAGCCGAGCTAGGGCATTAAAAGTGTCCAAAGTAGTTGGTTGTACAAGTCTGAAGAAGCTTGCAGAAAGTGATGTCTATTGGGATGAAATTATCTCCATCACTCCGGGCGAAGAAGCAGAAGTATTTGACCTTACTGTCGAAGACCACCACAATTTTGTGGCGAACGATATTATTGTGCACAACAGCATCGA
This sequence comes from Candidatus Melainabacteria bacterium, assembly GCA_014380105.1. Taxonomy (GTDB): domain Bacteria; phylum Cyanobacteriota; class Vampirovibrionia; order Obscuribacterales; family Obscuribacteraceae; genus QKMZ01. Next base: position 177 of record JACMKL010000502.1, on the reverse strand, counting down.
GCAAGATGCGGACTTGGTAATGTTTATTTATCGCGACGAATACTACAACGCAGAAAGTGACAAGCGCGGCGAAGCGGAAATCATTATCGCGAAACAACGGAACGGCCCGGTTGGAACAGTAGATTTGCTATTCCAAAACAGTGTCACTAAGTTCCTGAACAAAGTGCACAATCAATT
>JACMKL010000501.1 GCA_014380105.1 Candidatus Melainabacteria bacterium | reverse complement strand
TCGGAGCCCTCGAACATCATGTGCTCAAATAAATGAGCAAATCCAGAGCGACCCTTCTTTTCGTTGCGTGCGCCGACATCATAAAGAATGGCAATGGCGGCAACTGGCACTGAGTGATCTTCTGAGAGTACAACGCGCAGTCCGTTTTGCAATTTGAAATCTGCACTGACTGGTATCAAAGGTTTTTTCGCTTCGACTTTAGTGGACGAAGTTGATGCGGCTGCAGCTGCGGCTGCCAGTAAAAGCTTTTTCTTGACGGCCAGGCTGATTGCGTTCTTTGACCGGCCTTTTGATCTCGTCGCCGTGATTGTTTTTCTGGTGGACGCAGTTTTTCTTGCTGCACCGGCTGTTTGAATAGCACCAATGGTGGTGACAGACAAATTGGTGGCACCAACTGCGGACCCTGGCATTAGCATGCTCAATGCAAGTGACTGCGCCAGTATTGCCGCTGTCAGACTAAACGTCAGGCAACGTTTACCTTTTGCTCTCGCTGTCAAATTGTATTTAGCTTTAGGTATCTTCGTCATCATCAGCTCCCAGAAGCACACATGTCCAAAAAATCGAAACAACAAGAATGCATAGAATGGCCGCGCCCCAACAAATTTTGTCGGGCAAACCATAACGCCGCATCATCAAATAGACAGCGGCTGAAAGCACCAGCGCCAGAAGCGCTACCATGTGATTGATGGTTAAGGTTGGCATCTATAGTCACTTTTGCTTGCATTTTTGCAGCAGAGGAAGATTGTCCTCCCGAGCAGCTTGCAACAGCAAAGCATAACAGAGCCAAGCCCTCTTACCCTTAAAACAAAGGCTAAGCGGACGTTTTGTAAAATTGCGCTTTGCTTAAACTCTCGCGTGGGAGAGAGTTTCGGAACATTTGCAGGCAGTTCTTTCGGGCTTAATCTCAGCAATGAGCTTAACTAAAAGCGCTTGCAACTTGCTGATGTTTTGACCGAAAACCTTGACCACTTCACTGTGCGAAACCGGCTCAACGTCACCGGCTAAGCCAGAGTCGTAATCGGTAATCAAGGCGATATTGACTACGCACAGCTCCAATTCGTGAGCCAGGTGAGCTTCAGGATACTGGGTCATGTTGATTACTTCCCAGCCCTGGGCGCTGAACCATTTTGATTCTGCTTTAGATGAAAAGCGTGGACCTTGAATGACAACGACGGTGCCCTTTTCGTGCATCGTGATGCCGGCGTCGCGCCCGGCTTTGATAGCTAGTTGGCGCAGTTCTGGGCAATAAGGATCGGCTGCTGATACGTGGGTGGCGATTGGACCATCATAGAAAGTATCGATGCGTCCGGTTGTGCGGTCGACAAACTGGTCGCAGACGACAAATGAGCCGGGCGCGACATTCTTTTGCAAGCTGCCGGCGGCACACGGGGAGATGATTCTGGTCACGCCGAGTGATTTCATAGCGTAAAGATTGGCGCGATAATTGATTTTGTGCGGCGGAATTTGGTGACTGGCGCCGTGGCGAGGTAGGAAGGCTACCTTTTTTCCTGCCATAGTTCCGATTACGATTTTGTCTGAAGGAGCGCCATATGGTGTCTCCACTGCGCGCTCTTCCATGTCGTCAAAAAGCTTGTAAAAGCCCGAACCACCAAACACTCCGATATCTGCAATCTTCTCAGTCACGAATCCTAATCTCCAAGCGTTGAATAAATAGAACCCCATGGCAAGTCGATTTTTGCCGGGGCTGCATATACTATCACCCCCGAATCCGGCTGTTTGTCTAGAAACGCGCGGGTACGGGTATATAACAAGTGCTGAATGCGCCCCAGAGCAAGGCTTAAGGGCAGTCGGCTAAAAAAGTGTCGGAAACTAATCCGCATCCTTAACTTCAGGTCAAGGCAAAGTATGGAAACCAGGTGGAAGCAGCTTCTTTTTACCATCCCCGCTATGGTCGCAATCTCAGTCGGTGTCTCGACTTTGTTGTCGGCAGGAGCAAAGTCTGACCGCGATATAGTCGCATACCAATTTGGTGCAAATAGACCACAGGACAAAGCTGAGAAAGACGTCGATCCGGACGAATTGTACAAAACCGTCTGGAAGTTGGTAAAAACCGAGTTCTACCAGGAAAATTATAATGGCCAAGATTGGTCAATTTGGCAAAACCGCTACGCTGGCAAATTGAAAACCACTGATGACGCGCACAAAGCAATCGAAACTATGCTCGCCAGTCTCGGCGATCGTTATACGAGATTTTTAGACCGTGACGCTTTTGAAGATGAGAAGTCGCAGATTTCGGCTAAGTTGTGTGGCATCGGTATCCAAATTGGAACCGACAAAACCAACAAGATTATTGTAGTCGCGCCTCTCGATGGTACGCCAGCGCAGAGAGCCGGCATCGCTTCGTCTGACGAAATCGAGTCTATCGACAACAAACCGACTAAGGGACAATCAATTGAAGAAGCGGCGAAGATGATTCGCGGTGAAATCAACACACGCGTTCTACTTACAATTGTTCGCCACAAACACCGTATGAAATTCAATGTCATGCGCGCTGAAATTCCGATTCGGGCTGTGCAGACGTCCAAAATGCTCGATGGCGATATCGGCTATATCCGGCTCTCCAGCTTCATCTCGCAAGAAGCAAATAAAGAGATGCGGGAAGCTATCACCAAACTTTCTTCTGCCAAGGGCATGATTCTCGACTTGCGCGAAAACCCAGGTGGACTGCTCACCAACGCAATCGAAATTGCAGATATGTTTTTAGACCACGGCAATATCGTCTCAACGGTAGATCGCGATGGTTACAAAACTCCATCGACTGCAGACGGCAATCAGTTGTACTCAAAACCGCTCTGCATCTTGATCAATAGAGGTAGTGCGTCTGCGTCGGAAATTACATCCGGTGCATTGAAGGATAATGGACGCGCCACTTTAGTCGGACAGCGCACTTTTGGAAAGGGTCTGGTGCAAGGCATCAATCGTCTCGAAGATCGCAGTGGTGTCAACATCACGATTGCCAAATACTTAACTCCGGCTGACATCGATATCAATAAAAAAGGCATCTCGCCGGATCGGGCAGTCGAACTCACTGAAGACGATCTTAAGCAAGGGAAAGGTCCATGGTGGGCTGATCCTGAAGGTCCTGTTGCTAAGAGACAACCGGAAGATTTGAAGGACAAACAGCTCAAAGCGGCATTCGATTATTTGAAAACAAATGGTGGAAAGGCAGCTGCGACTGATTCAACCTCCAATTCAAATTCAACCTACAGCTCGCTCGCAAACGGTTCGCACTAAAAAGCTCTTTCCTACCGCGTGATTAAGTACTATAGTTCTCGCATGGAAAAGCCAAAGAGACCGGCGA
>JACMKL010000500.1 GCA_014380105.1 Candidatus Melainabacteria bacterium | reverse complement strand
TTTGGGCGTTGAGCATGGTCTCGCCGATCACGCGTTGCGCTTCACTGCGAGTTGCGCTCAATTTGTCCTTGTATTGTGAGACTTCCGCTTCCGCTTTCTCGCGGCTCAATTTGCCTGCCTCAATATCAGCTGCAATTTGCGCTCTGCGTTCGGCGATAGCCTTGCCCACTGGTTTCAACATGATTTCGTTGAGCAAAACCATGAATACAAGGAAGCTGGCAATAAAGACGATGTATGTGCCGTTTAACTCGAACATTCCGAAGTTTCCATCCGCTATGTGACCCTGCTGAGAGGGTCGACTACGACATCACTGCTGATACTTAGATCTTGCTTCCGAAGAAGTAAAGCTGAATAGCGATAACGAATGCCAACAGACCAAGCGCTTCCATAAGGGCAGCGATGATGATTGCATTCTGGAGAAGCTTGCCAGCCATTTCTGGTTGTCTAGCCATACCTTCAAGGGCGCGCGAACCGGCTATGCCGATACCGATCCCAGGTCCGATCACGCCGACTGCCGCAATACCGGATCCGATCAGCGCTGCCGCCTTAATCATGATGGTTGGGTCAACGGCTGCTGTTCCAGCTTGAGCGATTAGTGTGTGGTCCACGAGTTGATCTCCTCTTAACGACTGTCTTTGTGGCTACTTAGCCAGGCTTTCGCCATACTAAAACTTTCGAATTAGACGCTCGCTTCCAATGAGTGAGCGCGTTCGGTTGGGACGAGCCAAATGCATGTCCCACCGCGACCCAAATTATAACAAGTACTGATCTCAGCTTTTGGCGAATCTATGCGCTTTTCGGGGTCGTCAACTGCTCACCAGTGTTAAATTTCACTTCATTCCGCAAGGCACTTGAAAGCCAATACCGGCGCGCGAAAACAGACTTTTCGCTAAAACTGCCAAATGGACTCTAGTGGTGCTCGAGAGTGAGACCAATGTAGATCGAGGTAAGAAGGGCAAAAACGAATGCCTGAATCAAACCAATGAAAAGTTCGAATGCCATGACACCGCTCGGAAGGAGCACTGGCACCATGTTTACGACAGCGCCCCGCATCAATTCGTCGGCGGTTACGACCATCATAAGTCTCAAAGCCAGTGTGGCTGGGCGAATGATCAAGTCCATCACTTCAATTGGGTTGAGATAGAGTTTCAAATAACCCAGTCCGTGAGCCCAGAAACCCGCACCCACATAGACAAAGAGGGCGATCGTCGCGAGCCCAAAAGTGACGTTGAAATCGGTTGTTGGTGAGCAGATTTCAAAGGCTTCGCCGTTTATATGTGGCCAGACGATGCCGAACATATCAGCGTGGTGTTCAAGAGCTAACCAAGGTCCAACTCCGATGAAATTGGCTGTTAATACAAACATAAAGATTGCTGCAATAAGCGGCAAGAATTTATGGTAGTGATGACCCATCAGACCCTTGATAAGGTCTTCAACGAACTGATAAATCATTTCGATAAATTGCTGCCCATTGTTTCCCGCACCCTTATTTGTCATGGCAGGCACAATTGCTGCACATCCTATAAGGATAATTGCCATACAGAGCCAGGCAAGAACCAGAGTATCTATATGAAGAGCTCCGTAAGTGCCGAGCTGCGGAACTCCCAGGAACGGCTCATTGATCCAGGAGGCGTCTTTGACGACTTCACTTAAAGGCAGGTTCTTTCCAAGCATCTCTTAAACCAGGTTGTAGAGCGGGTATATGTCGGTTCGCTATATAGACTGACCGCTTGAAAGCGTTCTAAGCCAAACCGGCGCGCAGTCGCGCACAAGAAATGAATAATATCAGATGATGCACTCCCCAACAGGCGCGCGCACACATAACCTTAAGCATCTTAGAATTTGTTGGGATCGTCGTCGTCCGGAAAAGGTATCGGCGGCGGCAATTTGCCCGATGGCGGCCGGGTATCAATCGCCATAGCTTTCTTCACCATTCGCCACAGTCCCAGGCAACCGCCCAGTAGTGACAGGATGATCGATCCCCAGGGTGCGGTATGAAACTTATCGTCGGCAAAGTTGCCAGCCCAAACGCCAATAAAAACCAGTACAGCCGCTCCAATCACTGAATCGGCAACGACCATCATGGACTGAGTTGATTGCTCAGGTTTTTCAGGCGTTTTAGCGCCATCATCAGTCTTTGTATCAGTCATATAAAGAGGGTGCTTGTCACTTCCCGTCACAATCATAATGACACTTTCCGCAGCCAATTCACAGATTTTCCAGGAACAGACAGATGAAAAGCGATGTCATTCAGGGCATAAGGTTAAGTGTGACTTTGCTACACTACATTTAATCGATATGTATCATGATGCAAAATGCATCGAGTCCTCGCGTCGTTCGCTCACGCTATTAAATTGAGCGCAGAGAAAAAGGAGTTATCAGCACATGTTCGACAGGCTAGCCAACCTTATGAAGGCTATGTTCAATGCCTTACTCGGTCGGATGGAAGATCCGCAGATAATGCTTGAGCAAACCTATCAGGACCTTCAGTCGAACCTGATTCAAGTTCGGCAGGCGGTCGCTCAAGCTATAGCCACAGAGAAGCAGCTAGAGCAGCAGCTTCAGAAGAACAAAGAACAGGCTGAAACCTGGCATAACCGAGCCGCCATGGCAGTTCAACAGAACAATGACGATCTGGCTAAGCAAGCTCTTCAACGTAAGCAGCAATATCAACAAGCGGCAAACGACCTGGAAGCTCAGCTGAAAGTTCAAAAAGAGTCGACCAATACTCTCAGACAACGTCTGACTGACCTGGAAGCTGAAGTTCAAAAAGCCTATACAAAGAAGCAAGTTCTAATTGCTCGCGACAAAGCCGCGCAGGCGACCAGCAAAGCCAACGAGATTTTGTCCAAAACAACTTCATCGGGTGCAATGTCAGTTATTGAGAAGATGGAAACGAAAGTACTGGAGCGCGAAGCCAGAGCAGCGGCGCTTGGAGAGTTAGGAACTGACCAGCTCGACAAACAATTCCGAAACTTTGAAGGCAAGACCGATATCGAAATGGAATTGCTCGCCCTTAAAGGCAGCATGGGTAAATCCACCGAGCAACCAAAGTTAGTCGTCAAAGAGCCATCACTGATCGAGATCAACAAAGATCACGACGCTGTTGATGCTCAGGAAGTAAAAGAGCTTAACGACTAAGCTGGATACGTCTGAGCGTGTTCGAAATATTCTTTGAAGCGTCCGTCAAGAATTGCTTGGCGGGCGTTTCTTGCTTCCCTAATAAGGAATGTGATGTTGTGGATAGAAAGCAGGGACGCACCAGACATTTCACCCTGCCGAACCATATGGTGCAGATATGCGCGAGTGTAATTGCGGCATGTATAACACTCACAATCTGCCTCTAATGGTACGAACTCAGTTCGAAAACGAGCGTTCTTTATAGCGAGACGGCCTTCGCTCGAAAAAGCGGTGCCATGTCTGGCCAGGCGCGTCGGCGAAACACAGTCAAACATATCGATACCGCATCTAATGGCATATGCGATATCCCACGGAGTGCCTATACCCATTAAATAGCGCGGCTTGTTTTGCGGCAAGAGAGGCGTCGTAAACATGACAATGCGTTCAATTACTTCGCGACTTTCACCAACGGCAACGCCACCAATGGCGAAACCAGGCAATGGATAAGAAGTGACTTCTTCAACAGATTGAGTGCGCAAATCTTCGAACATACTTCCTTGCACGATGCCGAAAAGAGCCTGTTCCTGAGCCTTGGCATGATGCTGCACGCATTCTTTCAGCCAGCGATGAGTGCGGTGCATGGAAATTTCTGCTTCTTCATGCGTACATGGATTTTTGACGCAATCGTCGAAAGCCATGATGATATCAGCGCCCAGAGCATTCTGAATTTCCATGGAACGCTCCGGTCCGATGAAATGTTTTTTGCCATCGCGATGATCTTTGAAGTGAACGCCTTCAGGAACAATCTTACGAAATTGATCAAGACTAAAAACCTGAAACCCGCCAGAGTCAGTCAGAATGGGCTTATCCCAGGCTGTAAATTTATGAAGACCACCGGCGGTTTGAATGAGTTCATGACCCGGGCGCAAAAACAAGTGATAGGAATTGGCAAGAACAATTTGTGCTTCGCAAGCTTCCACTTGTTCATAAGTTAATGATTTTACAGTTCCGTTTGTTCCGACTGGCATAAAAACAGGCGTTTCGACAAGTCCATGCGGAGTCATGAAAGCCCCAGCCCGTGCGCCAGACCAGGGACAAACTGCTTCGACTTCAAAGGTAAGAGCTGCTTCGTTTTCCATGCAAAAACCATAGCAGGCAGTGGCACGATTGTGCTTCCATTGATCAATAATATGTACATGAAAACGCAAAGCACGAAATGGTGTACGACAATTCTGGCCGCTTTACCGATCGTTTTGATCAGCGGATCTGCACATAGCGCAGCCAGGAAAGCGGCTGAGGTCGACACTCAAGTAAAAATGTTCATTGCCGCCCAAACGCCAATTGATAAAAAGATGGACGACGACGCCACCAAAACTGAAAAAAATGCTGCCTCCGACAGTGGTGCACTCTCAGATAAGGAAATGCGCTCGCAAGCTTTGAAAAGCGACGCCATCAAAATTCGGATGGCCGGCAATCATTTAATTGATGCGACAGTCGAAAAGGGCGATGAGAAGTCTGTTCACGTACACCTCTCGATACTCGACTCCGGGTCTTCTTGGACGTTTTCATTGGGACATTTTGTTGTCTTGAAAAATCCCGACGGTACGTATAGATGTCTCGATGAGTTCGGCGAAAAGGTGCCACTACCTTTCGACAAGCCGGAAAGAGAAGCCTTCAATAAGGGCGATCTGCTTGCCATCAAAGCCTTTGACCTGGCAGCAGCAGGCAAATACGCAGCTGCAGTCAAAGAATTAGACCAGGCAGTTAAATTGGCACCGAGCAGTTTTAGAATCCACAATGACCGTGGTGTTCTCCTTGCTATCAACAAGAAATATCCGGAAGCACGTA
>JACMKL010000060.1 GCA_014380105.1 Candidatus Melainabacteria bacterium | reverse complement strand
TTCTCTTCATTGGTCAAACCGGTTACTACCTGGTCTGGGATGAGCGCTCACTCGTTTTAACAAGAATGACTGTCAGTGCTCTTGAAGCCTTCCCAGTTGTCGGCGCCGGACTTAAAGCATGGTTCTTGAACGGTGATCAAATCACCAACCTGACCCTGTCCAATTTCTTGTTTATTCACATCGGTCTTTCATTCTTCCTCCTGTTCGGTCTGTGGGTTCACTACCTGCGCATGACCAGACCAGTTTTGACGCCACCACCTGCGGTTAACTACATTTTGACTGCGCTTGTTCTGCTGTGCGTTTTCATCTGGCCGATCAACAGCGGCAACATGGCTGACCTCAACACTCAGCCGACCAATTTCGAAATCGATTGGTTCTTCCTATTCCCATATGCGCTTCTCAGCGCAGTGCCGATCGGCATTTACTGGGCGATCATGATTGGCGGCACCGCTGCAGTGACGGCTTTTCCATGGATTCTCATTCCGAAAGCAGCCGCAATCGAAACTGCCGAAGTCGTACTGAGCAAGTGCACAGGCTGCTCACTGTGTTACAAAGATTGCCCGTATCAAGCGATTGAAATGGTGCCAGCACCAGCTGGTTCACGTTTCAAACTACTCGCTACTGTTAAAGAATTCCGTTGCTCAGGATGCGGAGTTTGCGTCGGCGCCTGCGCCTTTGACGCCATTGACTTGCCAGACCTACCGGACGCGCAAGTGAATGCACAAATCAAGGCTCTCCTGGAGGCTAAAGGGTAAATCCAATGTCCGACACACAGAAGACAATAATCACTCTCATCTGCGAACGCGCTGCCGACCTTAACGGCATCGTCGACGATAAAGGCACCTTCTCAGAAGTGCCCGGAATGAAGGTAATCAAATTCCCTTGCTCAGGCATGATTCAACCACTGATGATTGAAAATGCTTTGAAAGGCGGAGCCGGCGGAGTAATCGTCTGCGGATGCCAAATTGGTGACTGCTATTACCGTGAAGGCAATCGCATGATTCGCGAACGTCTACTCGGCGAGCGCCCTCCAACATTGAAGAAAGCAACCGACAGAAGCAAGATCCTGGCACTATGGCTTGCTAAGCCACAGAGACAACGCTTTATCGACGAATCGAAGCAATTCATCGCAAGACTCGACAGCGCTCCGGCAGTCGAAGCAAAGTAATTCTCAGAATTTAGACTTTAGATAATCGAAGGATTGAAGAGATGGCAGTAGTTGAAAAGAAAGAGAAAATGTCAGACATCGCATTGAACATTCGTTGGATGTGGTTCCTTCTGCTGTACTTCGGCTTTATCGTCTTAATCGCTTGCTTCGGACTTGTCGCAGAGTTCTAAGGCTATTCCAAGCAAAGTCTCTAAGCTGAAATATTGTCTCGATAAAGCATTCGTAAGTGCGCTGAGCGGACTTCTGCTTTTGTCCGGAACAATTTGTGGTGCTGGAGCGCAAGAAGCAAATCCTCAAATTGAGGATAAACTGACTCGCAAAGATGGTGCCGCTCCATCGCTGACGAGTTCGTCGGCTGACGCATGTCTGAAAGATCCGCAAAGAACAATCGATCCGCTCGGTGAGCCACGGCTGGTCCTGAAGCACGACGCTCTGATGTACGTGCTTGATGATACTGGCATGATACCGGGCAAAGACAATTCGGCGTTCGGGCTTTATCGTGACGACACACGCTGCTTGAGCCGTCTCAGATATGTCTTAAATGGTCAGGCACCAGAATTACTCTCAAAACAATTGAGCGGCTATAGCGCTAATTTCGTCTATGGCGTCAGACTAAAAAAAGAAGACAGCGATCGCTCGATCGTCTTACGTCGCGAAGTGGCTCTATATCAAGGTGTCAGCGAAAGACTGACTGTCACGAACTTTGCACCAAACGAAACAGACATAACTCTTGCGCTCTGCACAAAAGCAGATTTCAAAGATATGTTCGAGGTACGAGGTTTTAATTCTACAGAGAAGCCGCGAGTCATTGATACTACATTTGGTGACCCGCTACGTTACGTTTATGCAGCCGGATCGGGCTCAACCGAAATTTCAATGATTAGTGATCCAAAGCCTGTTACGGGTGAAACTGGCTTCAATTGGCGCTTTCACTTAAAGCCTGGTCAATCGATAACGGCAGAAATAACTATCCTTCCAGAAATTGCCGAAACCGCAAACAAAAATGCCAAAATCCTCAACTGGTCATTCGAAGAACGATTGAAACGTGCAAATGTTTCTTTCAATACATGGAAATCAGGTTGCGGACAAATAACAACTGACAACGAACGGTTCAACAAGATGCTTGACCAAGCATACTTGGATCTCTATTTATTGCGTCAACCTGTAGCAGGTGGAACGGCACTAACAGCCGGTCTTCCATGGTACGCAGTGCCTTTTGGTCGCGATCAAGCTATCACAGGTTATCAAACTGCGCTCTTCATGCCCGGTCTTTCCAAAGAGATTTTGCAAATTCTCGCTGCCTACCAGGGCACCAAAATAGATGCTAAAACCGAAGAAGCACCTGGCAAAATCATGCACGAATTGCGTACCGGCGAATTAGCAAGAAAAAACATCGTTCCATTTCATCCTTACTACGGAACTATTGATGCGACGCCGCTTTGGGTGATTTTGCTGCAAAAGTATTTTTACAATACCGGCGATATTGAAACCATAAATAAGCTCAAGCCCAATCTGGATCGAGCCATTGATTATTTGATTAGCGCATCCGGAGATGGATTTTTAAAATACGGCGGCGAGTCGGCTTTGTCAAATCAGTGCTGGAAAGATTCCGGCAACTCGATGATGGACAGCAAAGGAAAGCTTGCCACAGCGCCAATTGCAGCTGCAGAAGTACAAGGATATTTGTACCAGGCATATTTGGCTGCCGCACAAATTTATGTCAAAACTGGTGATACCACTCGCGCAAAACAACTGGCAGCGCGCGCAGAAAAATTGAAAAAACTATTCGACGAATCTTTCTGGATGCCCGACAAAAATTATTATGCAATGGCATTAGGTAAAGGCGATAGACAGTGCGACGTAGTTTCATCAAATCCAGGTCACCTGTTAGTCTCCGGCATCATCCCAGCTAATAAAGTGACATCCATTGCAAACAAAATAATGGAGCCTGGACTGTTCAGCGGATACGGTATTCGCACACTTTCAACAAACGAAATTGCATACAACCCAGTTAGTTATCACAACGGCTCAATCTGGCCGCACGATAACGCTATGACCGTTCTAGGACTTTCGATGAACGGTCGAAAAGAAGATGCAGCCAAAGTCTTCGAAGGTCTTTTTGAGGCAGGTCAATATTTCGATGACCATCGTCTTCCAGAATTGTTTTGCGGATTTGAGAAGAGAGACAAAAATCCTCCGGTATCGTATCCAGTATCATGCTCACCGCAGGCGTGGGCGTCCGGTTGTTTATTTCAAATGCTGGAATCTTGTCTCGGTGTGGAAGTTGTTGGCGTGGACAGCCAATTGATTATCAAAAAGCCTTTCCTTCCGAAGTTTCTAAATACAGTCAGCATCACAGGTCTATCTTTAGGTGATGGAAAAGCTGATTTCGCTCTTCACCGTGGTGCCAATGGTGCCATTAACCTTCGCAGCCTACGAACTACAGGCAAAGTAAAATTGAATATGCAGGGCTCTGGTGGAGTGACCATCGGCGGCGAAGGCGGTGGAGCGAGCATAACTGGCGGAAGTATAAACGTCGGAAGTGGCGGCAGCATAAACATCGGTGCCGGTGGTGGCAGCATCAACTTTGGTGGCGCGCAGTCTAAAAAAACACCGTAACATAAATAAAGTCACCCCATTGAAAAAAAACGACAGTGCCTAAAATAAACTGATGAAGCGGTGAATTGCCAAAGAATACTAAGCATTTTGTAAGATGCACAGCCCTGCTGTCTTCTGAAACAACTCTTTGGCTAACTGCTTGAGGCTCTGTGTTTCAAGCGATGTGCGCCTTATCCTACATACGCCCACGGGAGATCCCAAAGAAAAACTATGAGAACTATTGTCCAAAGGACAGCAAAAAATCGATGACCAGGTTTCAGCAAATTTGGCATGATTTCAACTCCATACGGACTTTCTCGATCTGGGCGGTCATGCGGGAGAAAGACCGCTTACATATTGATTTGAAAACATCGCGAACTACCGGTGATGGATTATGCCTTAACTCCCTGGTCAGCCCCCAGTGTCAGGAGCTGCTTTGGAAGACTTTACGTCCGATTTAACATCGCTTTCGCGATCTCAATTGACTGCCATTAATGAGCGCCGACAGGCGAAGGGCACTTTTATATACACATTTTGAAGTTTTTCCAGACAAT
>JACMKL010000499.1 GCA_014380105.1 Candidatus Melainabacteria bacterium | reverse complement strand
CAAGTACGTCCCTCCAAGTCAGTGACGGGTCTACTGTCTACATCTGCATAAAGTGCGCGCGCAACATCCAGGCGCGTTGATTCCGAACCTTTTTCCGGCGACCGCCGCGAAGTCTCTGCTGAAACATCACTCATTGTGTAAACCTCTTTTTTAAAAGCGACCAAGTCAAAACAGAAGCGCTTGCGGCCCGAATTGCTCAAACTCCCCAAGATGTCATCTCAGGAAAAAGCATGTTCATTTAGGAGAAAGAGGATGCCGCAACGACTCCACGAAAACAGCTTAGGAGTCGAAATTGACATGAGTGAGACATGAAAAAAAGAGCCGGAGCATTCACTCCAGCTCTCTTCAATTTTTTGAACGCTTCAGTTAGCGACTGCTTACTGGTGCGTATTTCAGATTGTTGGCACCAACATATTCGGCGCGTGGTCTGATCAAGCGGTTGTCTTGATACTGTTCGAGCACGTGAGCTGACCAGCCTGACATGCGGCTGATTGCGAACACTGGCGTGAACAAATCAGTTGGAATACCTAGCATGTAATAGACCGATGCCGAATAGAAATCAACGTTCGCGTACAGTCCTTTTTCTTTCAAAATGAACTGCTCGATTTCGCGAGACATTTCAAACCACTTCAATTCGTTTTTAACTTTGCCCAATTCTTCGGACATCTTGCGCAAGTGCGTAGCGCGTGGGTCCTCAGTCTTGTAGACGCGGTGACCGAAGCCGGAAATTTTCTTGTGCTCTTCAATCATCTTTTTGACATGAGGCATTGTCTTTGCCGGGTCCTTGATCTTGAGAAGCATTTCGATAACTTCTTGGTTGGCACCACCGTGCAGTTTGCCTTTTAAAGTTCCGATTGCAGCTGTAATCGCTGAGTGGAAATCAGACAATGTGCTGGCTGCGACTCTGGCAGCGAATGTCGATGCATTCAACTCGTGGTCAGCGTGCAAAATTAGGGCGACGTCAATTGACTTAGTCGCCAATTCATCGGGTTCTTTGCCAGTTAGCATGTACAAGAAATTACCAGCGATGCTGAGGTCTTCTCTTGGAGCCAGGCACTCTTTGCCTGTTCTGATGTTGTCCCAGTAAGCTACAACAGTAGGTACCTGAGCAGTAAGTCTGGTCGCTTTGCGAATATTCGCTTCAATACCTTCTTCTCTGTCGTCCGGATCGTACATCGACAACATTGACACGGCTGTGCGCAATACTTCCATCGGAAGCGCATCTTTTGGGAATCCGCGCATCGCCTTCACAACATCGTCATGAATTTTGCGATTGGTCTTCAATCCCTTGTCAATTGCTTCTAATTCACTTTTGTTCGGCATGCGCCCGAACCAGAGAAGGTAGACAACTTCTTCAAAAGTTGAATGCTCTGCCAGGTCATGAATGTCATAACCCTGATAAATGAGGCGACCTTCTTTTCCGTCCACATTACAAATGCTAGACGTTCCCGCTACTATGTCTTCAAGCCCTGCCTTCACCATACCAAAGCTCCCAAATAATCTTGTGTTATGGTTTTTATACACCAAATGACATCCGTTATCGTCTGCCCATAGCCTTATCTTCCAGATCTACGTGGATAGTTTTTCCCACCATAAATTAGAGCTGACACTACTTAAGCGGCTAACCAACGAGATTGGTGCCGCACTTTCTGGCATGGCAACTTCAGCTCGCGCGGGAAAAAACAGCACCTGCTCTCGCTCGGCGCATTCTGACAACATCCTCTTGTCTTGCTTGGTCGCCCTCGCATCGAGAGGACTGCTTCCGCGCAACATAGAAGGAACGTCTTCGGCAAGGGTAATCGCCACCTTGAGCAATTCGCTATTCGGCATAAATAGGGTACTTGTCGACAACTGCGAAATGTCCATTTCGATCGGTAAATTGCTCCGGTCACTTGAAAGCTCCAGTGAGCCTATGGAATCAGGCGGAATCTTTTCTGCACTTCCGGCAATCACTCGCGCATTTCAAAAATATGGCGACGCTGGAATCAACGCGATAAAGAATCCACTCTTCGTCGGTTGGGTCTATCAGTGCCTTTTATCGCAAGAAAAAGTCTTGACCGAAAAAACTGGTGGCAAAAATGAAGTAATCGCTTTTACGCAATGGTTCACGCCCGAATGGATATCCGAATTCTTGATTGAAGACGCAATGGTGATGCCGCGTTCCACATTCATTGATCCTGCTCATGGAGCAGGACATCTATTGATACCAGCTTTGAAGCGCAGCGTCAGCCTAATGGAACAGGCTGGAGAAACTACAGAACGTGCATTACAGATTGCAATTTCTGAGTGCATTTTTGGAACCGACATCGATCCATTTCTGACAGACCTGGCCGCGTTCGCCGTGTATATGGGTAGCCGAGACATTGATCGCCACACAGTTTTAACGCAACCAAATTTGTACACGATAGTGAGAAACGCTGAGATCGGGCAGACACACTCAAACATTGGAGCATTAGCGCTTGGAGTTGATTCACTTCAAGATAGCTTACGTCTACTAGTTTTAAATTCGGAAGGAACGCTTCCCTTAAATACACTTCCTAGTAAATTTTCCGTCGTGTGCGCAAATCCGCCCTACATGAGCCTTCGAACGATGCCTCCCGATTTGGCAGCTTTTCTGAAGGATAGTTATTTTGCCTCTCGCTATGATTTATATTCGGCGTTTATCGAATTGACCTTGCGACTCATGGACAGTGAATCGAAAGCTAGCCTTATTTGTCAGCAGAGTTTTTTATCCATATCTCGCTTCGAAAAACTAAGAGCAGAATTAAATCGAGAATGCGCAATACAAACTATTATCCAATTAGGACCTGGTACATTCGCCAGCCGCGCCGGTGAAAAGGTCAACAGCGCAATTATCTCGCTTACCAAAGGTTATCCAGTACAGCCATTAAAGTTTGCGCGAATCCTTCATCTAGAAGAAAAACATGTCGCTGAAACAAACGGAATTCGCTCCATTCTGCAAACACAAGAAGCTGATTCAGGTGACAAAATTACCAATTTAAGCGACGGCAAATCAATCGCTCCATGGTGCTCAGAATTTGTCAGCGAGCTGTTTTTGAAGCATCCACAACTCCAAGATTCCAAAAATGGAATCGTTGTCGTCAATGGACTGTTTACCTGCAATAACAAATTATTTGTAAAACGACACGTCGAAGTTGATGACGCAGAGCGCTTGCAGTATGTGCCATACGATAAAGGGGGTGGTCAGAAATGGTATCACTCCACACCATATGTATTGCAGTGGCTGAATGATGGTGACAATATCCGCAACTATCGAGCAACGCGCGGACAATCCAGAAGTTTACCCGGTGAAGACTTCTATTTTCAAAAAGGAATAACCTATTCCTACATTGGCACCCAGGGCTTCAAGGCACGATTGCTTAGCGACAATTGCGTCTTCGATATTGCCAGTTCCTCGCTGTTTCCACCTGAAGAACTATTGATGTACACGCTTGGTTTCTTAAACGCATCACTGGTACGTTACTTGATGGGCCTGCTCAATCCCACTATCAACTTTCAAATTGGTGACATTAGAAGACTGCCTTTTATCACTCCCGATACTGACACCATGCTTAATGTGACCGCATTGGCAGAAGAAGCCGTCCTGCTTTCACAACAGGTGTCTGCAGCAGGCGCTGGTGCTAATTTTCTGGAGGATGCAAAGGCGCGAGAAGGACAAATTCAACGAGAGATCGACAATCAAATTTTTGCGCTATACCGAATTCCAGATAGCATTCAAAAAGAAATACTATCTGACCCCTGGGTAGTGCGCGGACAAGACGAAGTTTTTCAAAAAACAAAACCTGCTCGTCGGTGAGCAGGCTTTGTTAGCATTTCACTTACTGTCTATTGCCGGATGAAACTAATATCAACAACAAGTCCATTCTGCGTGTATGTTGGTCGGTTCATACGAGGTCCGGTGACACTTGTGGTTACCACTATAGGCGGTGGCGCTCCTCCACCTCCACATGCAGTCAACAATCCAAGAGATGAAACCGTCGCTCCGGTGAACATCACAAAGACAGCTATATTTTTGATTGCTTTAGAATTTCGATTTACTCCCGCTATGAATAAACCGGAAGACATACCCACGAACAACAACAAAATTCCAAGGCTGGCGATATCGCTACCAAAGTCATCAGGAGCGCCACCAATGGTCATTCCAGTCATGGCGGCAGCCGAATTCACAACCGCGTCTGTCAGAGGTTCGCCGCCGTGACGACCGCCCCGCATTCTGCCGGGTTGTCGGCTCGAGTCCGTTGCTTGAATAGAATAATTATTACCGTTAGAACTACTGAAAAGAGTCTGTGAAACTGCCCGACCTTGCAGTTCACTGACCGTGATCGCACTTGGAGCCAGTCCAGTCACCTGAACATACTTGATCGTACCATTTGGATTCCAGGTGTAGACGTTTGCACCGCCGACAGTATTTGTGATACCAGAACTAAATGGCGTATTGAGCATTAGCTGGAGTGCACGAATATTAGGCTTGGTGCCTGCCCGCCTCAACCAGTCATACATCCCAACTGACACACTGGTCGGCATAGGCATACTAGACCCCCATGGCGGGACAGTGGCAGGTACAACAGTGCCCGAACCTGTAGGTGGAGAGTCACCGCCGGTGGAGGTCTTCAGGTCCATTGTTTCGCTAATCAAACTACCGTTAGTCAAATAATCTATAGGTCTTAAAATTTCAGCGACCCGACCATTCGGGTATCTGAGAGTCATCGCACCAGGAGCTGGTCTCGGGTCGTGTACGGCAGCTGGTTGTGCGCAAGCTATCGAATGCACAACGTTGGTTCCGCCAGCTCCAGCCGATTGAAGTAATTGGTCTGCTTCGACCTTTAAGACTGTAGGAATGACGTACGGCAAACCACCTGGATCTAAAGAAAAATTCTTCAGGTCGACAAGCTTGATGTCCTTACCAATTCCTGCAAAAACAAAGTTTCTGCCACCAAAAGGAATATTAGTGTAGGAGTTATAGTACGACTGCGTCATCTGAGCTGGATTGATCGCTGCATCGGTCACAGGCATGGGCACTGGAGTTGCAGTTATCGACGGTGTAGTGCAACCGAGCTGCAATCTCATCGAACCATTTACCAACCGTGAAGCGCCACCAGCCATGCGGATAACATTCTGGTTGTATGCTTCAACGGCTGACTGATAAGGGTTTACCAAATTGCCGTCAACGTCGCGTGGACTGCCACCGCCACCAGGTGTGATCGCTTGTTCGAGCGACTGAACCAAAAAGTCTTTAGCGGCCATCGCGTTGTTGTAGTCATTCTCGGCGAGTGTCTGCATCGTTGTATCGCTCAGGGTGCTGGCGATAATCAAATCCAAACGAATTGTCGCAAGGAGAGTATTGATGCCTGTGACCGGCATCGAATATCCGTCGTCAGCTTTCGTATTCGGAGTTGACGGTGCAGCATCTGAAATTGAAATGAAACCGAAATTCGGATCTTCGACGACTATTCGGCCAACGTCACGAGCTGCTGCAAGAGCAGCGGCTTCAATAGCCGTCTTCTGCTCTTGGCTGGTACCAAGCAATCGTACAAAACTGAGCGAAAAACCTAGTATCAGCATCAAGATGCCCATCAAAATTGCCATGACGAGCACAATCATGTTGCCACGCTCACTTCGTAAGCGTCTCATCTGTCCGGGCGGACGTCCGCCATTTCCGAAGCCACTACCGCTTTCCAGCATAGGAAAATCTCCTTAACCGACCCAACGGAACACTTCGCGGGGCACCCAGATGATGGGCGCGAGGTCTGATGCCTCACTCAGTGATTATTAACTTTCAATCATTATTCTATATGCCTATCTTACCACCGGTCAAGGACACTCCTGAGCTTGGTATGGCAAAAACGTTCACTGGGCATACTATACAGAGATATGGAAAATCATTTGCTGCCAGAAATCAGGTCGTCTAGCTGCGGTTTTGACGTCGAGCCTTTCAGCGATTCGGAAGTTTTCTTGCGCAGGTGCAAGATCAGTCCTTTCGCTCCCTTCCGTGACAGGCCGCGTTTTAGCTTGATAGAAGTCCGCTCTAGTAGGTCCTTTTCGTCAATCGCCATGCTGATCAACTTCAAACTATCAGCGTCTTTGGCTAGACGAAAGGTTAGCTGACTACTTTTGCCGTCTAGCTTGAGTGTCCCTTTCACAAGAGTATCTTGCCCTGACTTACCCTCTGTCTTTGAGTCAAAATGCCCGGCTTGAAAGATTCGAGACCATCGAGGGTAATAACGAATTTGGATCAACTTCTTAAATAGGGTTGAAAGTTCTTTCTTCTCCGCATCAGTAAATTTTTCCCACTCGGCTTCTCCGAATGATCGATGCACCATTTCGTCGAAATCCATTGATTTAGCTACTTCCACAAATGTTAGCTCTGGAGATTTAACTTTTGTCGAGGGCGTGAAGGAGTTTAGAAAATTAGCTACCGCCTCCTTTCCATTGGCAGTTTTCGATTTTTCTGAAGGATTCGGAGATGCGTAAATAGCTGGCACGCAGGAAAAACCGCAAATCAGTATCAGCACGGAGCAAAATAACCCATCAGGGCCCGGCACCACCAATGGTGCAGAATATCTTTTCAGTTTCATAGTTATAGCGCCGCCTGCCGCTTGGTTAGCAGAAAAGATGAAATGAGCAATCCGGCAACGCTCCAAGATAGCAATACCGAAACATCCTGAGCGTAGTGCGCAGGAGTGTTGAGGAAAACGCCTTTAAATGCATCAGCAGCATAATACAAGGGCAGGCAACGTGCGATTGCTTGTTCCCATAGAGGCATTGCTTCAAGCGGAACGATGATGCCCGAGATAAACATCAGGGCAACACCTAAAATCGAAACTGTCATCGTATAGACGCGAATAGTGCGCAACCAACAAGCAAACGATAGACCTATTGAAGCAAAGCAGAAGACGCTCAAGAGAGTAATCAGAACGATACCGAGTGGATTATTCCCAAGCTGAAAGCCCGCAAACGGCGAAGTGACGAGAAGCGCTAACCATAATACGGAAGAGGCCTGCATCGTAACCGTCGCTGTTTTTGCAATGATCGCGGAGCGAAGGCCATGAGGGGCAAGGATAATTTGCCTGTATGTTTTCTCCATCCACTCATAGATCCAGGAAAAACCAAGATTCATTGAAGCAAGTACATAACAAAGATAAGCGGCTAATCCCGGCGTTATGTAATCGCGCAATTCGTATTGGACTTTCGAGAGAGAAGAGGTTTTAAGTGGAGCGTCGATATTCTTGTTTGCATTATTAGTCGTACCGGTCAAAGCGCGAAGCAAGCCCATCGAGATCTGATCATCAACAAAAGGATTGTGCCCCTCTGTGACAATTTCCACAGTATCTTCAAGAGGATCTTGATCAATTTTGGCAAACGCAATAATTTTGCCTGACTGCAAATCGCTCTCAGCGAGCTTGGCATCGGAATATTGATGCAATTCGAATTTCTCCGAATTTCCCAACTTATTTTTCAAGTCGCCAATATTGCCGGGGTCATAAATTCCAAACGGAATGTGACGCGCACCAGATAAGGTGTCACCAACGACCGCCACAATCAAAATTGCCATGATTAAACTAGCGAATAAATAAGCTGGACGTCTCACCCACTGCCGGAGGTCCTTTCTCATAATGGCTAAAATTTGCTGCATTACCGAGTCTGCTCCTCAAAGGCTGGAGCTGGCTTTTCGTTGTTTACGGCAGGAGTCTGAACATGCAATAGCGACATATAAATCTCTTCAAGACTGGGTTCGCTGGTGGAAATTCCATTGATTGGAATTTGCTCCAACTCGATCCAATCCGTTAGCGCTCTGAGTGTGTCCGACAGATGACCATTACTGTTAAGAGCTATCGAGAATGTGTTTCTGAGTTCATCGTAAGAGACGTCACCGAATGCAAACTCACTCAATCTATCTAAACTCTTCTGCTGTTCTTCCGGATTAAACCTGCGCGACATCCTCACACAAATCGATTTCATATGATTTAATTTCGCGCGCAGGTCGTCGATAGAACCTTCCGCAATCAGTTTACCTTTTACGATTATTCCGACTCGGTCTGCAAGTAGTTCTGCTTCTTCGAGATAGTGAGTAGTGAGAAATATCGTCACTCCGTCATGTTTCAGACTGGTCAAAATTTCCCAAATGTGGTGGCGCGATCCGGGATCAAGTCCTACCGTCGGCTCGTCCAAAAATAGAACTCGTGGCGAACGCAAAAGAGCGCCGGCAATTGAAAGTTTGCGCTGCATGCCGCCTGAAAAATCAGAGATATAATCATCTTTGCGAGCAAGCAAATCCCACTGATTCAATTGCTGCTCTATGCGCGCACGTGCATCAACTTTAGGTAGTCCGTAAAGCTCAGCGATAAACATCAAATTTTCGAAGGCAGTAAGCTCTTGATAGAGTGCAACTTCTTGCGAGACTACAGCAAATTTTGATTTTGCCTTTTCTGGCTCACGAACACCATCAAAACCGGCTATTTGAAACTTACCTGACGTCGGCTTTAGAAGCGTCGTCAGCATATTAATGGTCGTGGTTTTACCAGCACCATTATCTCCAAGTAGAGCATAGAGCTCACCTGGAAAAACTTCCAAGTCCAAGCGATCTACGCACGTGCGCTTACCGAAAACTTTCGTTAGCTGTGAAACCTTAATAGACGCCGGTTCATTCATGGACTGCAATCTTACCAGGCTCAACGTGAAAAGGTCTCGCACTCTCGCATCTGAGAAGTTTGGTGAAAGTTTTAAGCGCGATTTAGCAGACAGGGCCGGAAATTGGCAAACCGCAAGACTGCATCACAGAATCAATATGCGCGACCTTGAAAACTTTGTAAACGCTTGGGGTTACGTTTGAAAATCTGACAGTTACGCCTTTTGATTGGGCACGCAAAAGCATTTCTTCAAGCCATTCCAATCCATCCACAGAAATAAATGTGCAATCCGCAAAATCAAGACCTAGGTTGCCTTTGGCGTTTGCCAGCAGCTTATCAACTTCGGCAACACCCTTGTCCAGAGGTCCAGGCAGGCGGAAATTCATGCCTTCTTCAACAGCAACGCTGCTTCTGGCTGTGAATTTGTTTTCGATGTCACTCATGATACTACTCCCGGATTTTGAAACTCAATTAGGGTCTCTGTCTTGGTGGATAAGCGTTGATGAAGAGGTCCTTCAAGTCCATGAACAAAGGCACAGCTGGATTGGTCCGCACAGCCATATCTTCGAATGCACCTCTGACGAGGTCTGGCATCGCAGCAGCAAAATCATCTTGTGAAATTCCAAGCTCAGCAATAGACATTGGCTGACCACATTTAATGGCAAGGTCATAGACTGCACGGCGCAAGGCGAGATTAAGTTCTTTGATAGCATTGGCGTCGAGCTTCTCTCCTTTGCCCTTGTCAGACGGCTGACCGTCAGCATTGAGACCGAGGAATTGAGCGGCGCGAGCATACTTCTCGTCGGCAACCCAGAGAGGGTAGCAAGACTGAACCATGAATTTGTGAGGAACAGTTGAGTTGTACTCGAGAGTCGAGACCAAAAATACGCCATTGGCGCGACCATGCGGTACGTCAAAGTGTCCACCCAAACTGTGAGCTAGTGCGTGATTTACGCCTACTGATGCGTTACCGATTGCCATCCCGGCGAGGCACGAAGCGTTGTGTAATTTGTGGCGCCAGACAACATTGGTAGGATTCT
>JACMKL010000498.1 GCA_014380105.1 Candidatus Melainabacteria bacterium | reverse complement strand
TGCAAAAAGATTCGGACGAAAACTTGTGCACGGCATTTCACTGGCGCTCGGTGGACTGAGCCTGCTGTCCATTTACTTTATTCACGACCCCAACACTCTGCAGTTCAGCATGATTGGTGTCGGCATAGCGTGGGCTTCTATTCTTTCCATGCCATATGCCATTTTGGCAACAGCCATCCCATCCAATCGCACTGGCGTCTACATGGGAGTCTTCAATTTTTTTATCGTCATTCCAGAAATTCTTGCATCAGTAACTTTTCAGCCGCTCGTGAAATATGTCTTCCACAGCAACCCGCTTTATGTAGTCATGCTCGGTGGAGCGTCGATGCTAATTGCAGCATTACTAGTGACGTGTGTTGAAGATTCTGGTGAGGTCATAGTGGTGGCAGGCGGCGGCGGACACTAAGATCTTAGGGTTTTGAAACGCCTTCGCTGAACGGGCTAAGCGGCGTGACTGCTGCTTCAGCTGTAGGCGCTGGAGGAGGAGTTTGATCGGAAGTCATTTTCGTGTTCCATTTTTCCTTCTCAACTTTCCACTCTCCGTCTTCAACAACCATGCGAACCTCTCCGGTTGTTTCTTCCTTCATGCTGTTTCCAAATAAACCTTTATCTTCGCCCTT
This sequence comes from Candidatus Melainabacteria bacterium, assembly GCA_014380105.1. Taxonomy (GTDB): domain Bacteria; phylum Cyanobacteriota; class Vampirovibrionia; order Obscuribacterales; family Obscuribacteraceae; genus QKMZ01. The sequence goes on along the minus strand of JACMKL010000498.1, from coordinate 3,058 downwards.
TCCGGCGGGGATGACAATCGCCAGCTGTAATGTGGCAACATCTCCTTCAATTTTTGTAGAGATGACATTTATTTTCTTAGGCGCCATGCTTTGCAGAAAACCAAACATCATCTTTCTTTCTTCAGCAGGAGTCGCTTTCATTTCTTTTACGACTTTCTGCACCAAAAAAGGGAGGACTTCTTCGTAAGTTTTGGCATTGATAAATGCCTCATGATACTTTTCAAAAACTGTGATTGGAGCTGCAGCCGACTTGGCTGCCTCGTCGGCAAAGGACAACGACGGAAAGGAAACGATTGAAAGCGCAGCAAAAATTGTAGAAAGAGCTACAGCGCTAATATTGTTTTTCATAAATCCTCATTTAGTTTTGACGTCAGCAGTCACAGCGAATTGTGAATTCTCTACCTCAAATTATGAAAAGTTAGGCAGAGAATCTGTAAACAATGACACCTCAGACTTCTCGCACATTTGCAAAGAGCAGATTTAAGCTTTCAGCCATGGTTGGATGGGTCCAGACAGTATCTCGAACCTGCGTATAAGGCACCTGAGCTATTATAGCCATTTGCACCACAGACATGACTTCGCCGCCTTCGTGAGCAAAAATCGAACATCCAAGAATCAACTCACTGCTCTTGTCGATGACAGCTTTCAGAAGGCCGCGAGTATCACCGACAGTGTTTGCTCGTGGAATCTTTGCGGCAGGCAACGTGGCAACCAAAATTTCGTATCCAGCTTTCCGCGCTTCTGCCTCAGTCATTCCTACACGACCCAATTCCGGGTCTATAAATAAGGTGTAAGGGATCAAACGATTTTTAGTGCTGCGCTTTTTATTAAACAAGATGTTGTCGCGAAGTATTCTAAAATCGTCCCACGAGGTATGCGTGAAGTGCGGACCGCCATTGCAATCACCGATAGCCCAGATGCCTTCAGCACTGGTTTCGAGATACTCGCTAACTTCGATGTAACCACGGCGGTCGACTTTGACTCCAGAGGCTTCAGGCTGCAGCATTTCATTGTTTGAAACTCGTCCGGTGGCAATTAAAATTTCCGACGCCTCCAAGTCAAATGTTCTACCGTTTTGATTGAGTTGTAAGGTTACAGAATTAACTTCACGCGCAGCAGAGATAATTTCCACATCGGAAATAAACTTGATACCTTCATCTTCCAGAACTGCTTTGATAGCCGCTGCAATATCTTCATCCTCACGCGGAAGAAACTTCTCAGAGCGCTGAATAACAGTCACTTCACTACCGAAGCGTCGAAAAATCTGAGCGAATTCCAGAGCGATGTAGCCTCCGCCCACAATAGCTAAATGAGTTGGCAGCGACTCCAATTCCATTACGCTTGTGCTCGTGAGATATCCAGTTTCAGCCAGTCCCAAGATATTTGGGATCATCGTTCTGCTGCCGGTATTGATAAAGATTCTTTCGCCCGTGACCAAACGTTTTTCACCACCAGCGGTATCAATTTCCAGAATCTTGTAGTCGACGAACTTTGCGGTGCCCAAAATAAATTCCATATTCGCTGTCGATGAGAAGAGCAGATGATGTGCATCTACCATACCCTTTACGATTCGCCTTTTGCGCTCGATGACGCCTTTGAAGTTGGAGTCGTCGGCAGACAACTTCAATCCAAAATGCTCTGAATTTTTCGCATCATGAAAAACTTTAGCGCTAGCAACTAAAGTTTTGGTGGGAATGCAAGCGACATTAATACAGGTGCCACCAATTTGCCCCTGCTCAATCAGTGCAACTCTGTGCCCGGCAGGACCCAATGCCATCGCCAGAGACTTTCCGCCTTTGCCGCCGCCTATGACGAGATCGTCAAACTTTTCTAAATTGACCATGCACTAGAGGCGAATATTGACTGGCATACGTGGTCTAGCCGTGCCATTCCAAGTGCTTTGCATTTGCCCGTTGTAATAGAGGTTGACCGTGCCACCTTGATTTTGAATCATGGAAGCGATGCGCATCATCATCATTTGTTGAAAATATTCTTGACGTGGGTCGACAAACTGATTGCGAGCACTATGCTCGTGACTGCTATTTGAATCGTTGCGATAAGCGACTGGCTGACCATATTGATCATAGATATAAGCCTGACCATTTTCCGTACTATGGTTATGCGTACGCATGAATTGTTCTTGTTGAGCAGCATTTGCCGCACGAGCAAATGGTGCATCTAGCTGCCAAATATTTGAGCTAGGGTCGCGATAGAAATCAGAGTTAGCATACTGCGAGCCGCTGTAGACGTCATTTCCGGTAATGTAATTTTGCGTCTGCGGATTGAAATTTTGCCAGACGTTTTCGCCTTCTGGTTGCTGACTTAGAAGATAGGTTTGTCCTACATCTCCGCCATCAGTGGCACGGTAAGGGTCGCTGGTGCCGGCATATTCAGATTGCTGCCCGGCTTGAAAATTGTTAGCTACGTCGCTGCCGTAAGTAGCACGATATGGTCCAGAGCCTTCGTATTGAACGCCTGGGCGGAAGTTGTTGGCAACATCACTGCCGTAGGTGGCACGATAGGGTCCGGTGCTCTCGCTTGCAATACCTGGTCGGAAATTGTTGGCGACGTCACTGCCGTAAGTGGCACGGTAGCGCCCGCCGGTTTCTTCGCTGGGCGTTCCTGCCCTGAAATTCTTTTCCACGTCTGAGCCATAAGTGGCTCGCCATTGCCCACCGGATTGGGTCTGTTGCTGAGTGCCGGCGCGATAATTCGCCTCGACATCACCACCATATGTGGCTCTGTAATTGGCTCTCTGGTAAGCATCTTCGTAAGCGGCTGAGCCGCCCTGGTCGATATCCTGCCCATTGGCTCGAGGATCTTGAAATGATTCGTATGACATTTGGCTGTTTTTCGTGAAGGGTAGGTTTAGCATAAGTTAGCCACCACTAATAGACAATGGTTTACCCCCCGGTTTTCACCACTATGGGCGCAAGAATTCATCTAAATAAGGTAAGGAAGGCTCCCGGGGCAGGGCACCTTCCTTCCTTTCATCGCTGAGCCCGAAAGCTCAAGCAACGCTTGTTTGTAGTTTTTTACCAGCAACGAAAATCACCGG
>JACMKL010000497.1 GCA_014380105.1 Candidatus Melainabacteria bacterium | reverse complement strand
CGTTCGATACTGCGGCAGTCCGATTCCGCTTTCCTTTGCTGAATCCGGTTATCAACATCGCCTGTTTTGCCTGACATTGGATAAAAGAACCAGCTTTGAAGCCGTTCTCAGCATAATCGCCCTCTAACCACATTTAAAACTGACGATACTATCAGCATAAGGTTCCCCTGCCCAGACTGCAAGCCGACTATGCTTTTGTTTGCCTGTCAAAGTCCCGAAACGCCCTCTGTTGACAGCCCGTGCGCTCCCGCTCCATAAACTATTGTCACGTTGGCCCCAACACAAACAAAAATGGGCTAAACTTTCTTTTCTGAAGACGCCTATGTCTTCTAGAGTCGCGTAACGTCCGGGTGGCGGAATTGGTAGACGCGCACGTTTGAGGGGCGTGTGAGCAATCGTGAGGGTTCAAGTCCCTCTCCGGACAAATTTTTTTCAGCCATACGGCCATTGCTTAGAAGACCGTTCAACGACTCGGTATCCAGGCAATGGCTTTTGCTTATGGTTCAACAATTACAGGCAAGGAGGAGAAGCGATGGGCATGCTAGTCAGACCACAATGGCCTCACACAGTGGACGACATCCTCAAGTCTCTGGACGGCGTCTGGGGATTGGTCGGTGCAACCGGCGAAAACGGCAATCTTTATAGACTTGAAAGAAGTCTCCACGAACCATTGCATTTCACAATGATCGAATTTCGCGGCAATGAAGAAACCGAAGTTTTGAATAAAGAAACATTTGAAGCCGGACAGAAAGATGCGGCAGTCAAAAGTTTCGCTAAAGCCATCGGTTTTACCGTGTAAGCCGACCGGCTTTCCCATGGCAAAACGATCAAACTATCTCGGCATAATCACTCAGGGCTCGCTCTCAACAGGCCTTGAGATGAGGCTGGACAGTTCTCACTCAGTCGAAGATTTGCGCGTCGGTCGATTTGTTGTAGTTGAAGGAAAACGCACGCGCTTCTTTAGCATGTTGACTGACGTTGCGCTTTCGACTTCCAGTCCAAATATTCTCTCAAATCCGCCCAGTTCGGACGATTTTATTCTGGAAGTTTTGTCGGGATTCTCGACCTTTGGCACAGTAAAAGTGCAACCGATGTTAATGCTCGAAGCGGGCAGCGAAAATGAAGCGGCCGGATTGCGACCGGTTAAAACTATTCCCAGTCACTTCTCACAAGTATTCGAAGCAACCAGTAGCGATTTTGCGCTTGTGTTCGGAGAAGAAGACGAAAATGATCGCGACAATTCGTTTTTCAATATTGGCAAACCACTAAATATGGAGACACCGGTCTGCATAAATCTCGACCGCTTTATCGAACGCTCAAACGGAATTTTTGGTAAATCAGGAACCGGCAAATCATTTTTGACGCGCATTTTTCTGTGCGGTGTAATTGCAAAAGACATAGCCTCCGTGCTTGTTTTCGACATGCATAATGAATACGGCTGGCAGGCAATGTCCGAGAGTAAATCGGCACCACGAGTGAAAGGGTTGAAACAACTATTTGGTGGCGAAGTGGTTGTCTTCAGCTTAGATCGCGAGTCCTCTCGAGCACGCGGCTTGCCGGATGTACACGAACTTTATATCGGCTACAACCAGATTGAAATTGAAGACCTCGACTTACTGAAAGTTGAACTCAATCTGACGGAAGCGACGATCGAAAACGCCTATATTATTCGTGAAAAGATGGGAGCCGACTGGATTGCCACATTGCTAGAAATGTCCGGCGAGGAGATTGAAGAATTTTGCCAATCTCACAAAGGGCATCCAACAGCCATCAAAACTTTGCAAAGACGCTTGAACACCGTGGTGCAAAAAACACCTTATCTTAAAACAAGAGTTTCGCATAACTATATAGAAGAGATCATCACTTTCATTCAGGCTGGCAAACATGTGGTGCTGGAATTTGGGCGACAAAATAATTTGTTGTCCTACATGTTAGCGACCAATATTATTACTCGCCGAATCCACGCCGAATATGTTCGTCGCTCGGAAGTTTATCAAGCCGACCCAGAGCACGTAGAACCGCCACGGAAGCTGATGATCGTCATAGAAGAAGCACACAAATTTTTGGCACCAGCTGTTGCGAAGCAAACCATATTCGGTATTATCGCTCGCGAGATGCGCAAGTATTCGGTGACACTTCTAATTGTCGACCAGAGACCTTCCGGAATCGACCCTGAGATTTTGAGTCAGATCGGCACCAGAGTGACAGCACTTTTAAACGATGATAAAGATATTGATGCTGTCTTTACGGGAGTGTCCGGAAGTCAGACTTTGCGCACTGTTCTCTCGCAGCTTGACCCAAAACAGCAAGCTCTCGTCTTAGGTTACGCGGTGCCCATGCCTGTAGTGGTTCGCACCCGCGGCTTTGACGCCGATTTCTACAGAGCGATCGCACCACGCTCAGAAGAAATAGCCAACGCCAGTCCGGAAGTTCTGAAAGAAAAAGCGAAGCAAGCACGCAACGAACTCTTCGGTGGATAATCTTCCCCTGACGTAAATTAGGGTAATTGCCCTTGCTAGAAGAGATCGATTTGGTTTACTCTTAACCTGAGACTTCTCAGTTCGCAATTGCAAAAACGGCTTTCAAACGCATGTCGGATGCGCCACAATCAGATGTAAACGACGATTCGCAAGACAACTATGTAGAGAATAGAGACCCTACAGAGTTGGCGATGTGCGTCATTCTTGCGGCCGCTTACATAGGGCTTGCTAGATTTTGCTGGACCAAGTTATACGAAACCGGCAATTGGAAGTTGCTTTTTAATATCGAAGGCTTTTTTATCACCATTGCTCTGGTGGCAATATTTGTTGGATTGCGTCCTTATATAAGTCCATCCAGCTTACAGCTGAGCTCTTTCGGAATTAAATATCGTGGCACCTATTGGCCACAAAGGAAGACAGTCAACTGGGACCAAGTAGTACAGTTGTATATAAGCCCGGAATTGGTCATTGTGATTTACAAGCTAAATGCTGACGGCAAGCGCGTTTGGCCAATGCTTATCTCTTCGCTTTACCTGGCAGAACGAGAAAAAATTCCGAATTCGTTTATCAAATATTGCCCAATTGAACCAATCATCATGAGTGGTCCACATTTGATTTCTCGCGTTGTGATTGTTGTCTTGTTTTCGATCGCACTTGTCTGGGTCTTGGAACTCTTAGCCAATCCAAGCGCCTAAACACAACATCACTAGTGGTGCCTAGGGCTTGGGCAACTGGCGTACGTATTTAACAAGATTATCCAGCTCTTGATCATTGATGGTTTCAGGCGTTTGCGCTGGCATCGCGCCTTTGCCCATGCGCAAAAAGCGCTTCAACGTTGCATCATCCGGAAAGTGTTCGTTTACTTTATCGAGAGCTGGCCCCATTCCCTCGCGACCGCGCGGATGACAAGTATTGCAGCTCCTAATAAATAGTTGCTCACCAGTTAAGTCGGTTGATTGTGACTGGGCGCGCTGTTTTTCAACTTCGTTTACAGCACGGATACGTTTGACTTCCTCGCCCATCGAACAGGATGACAAGAGAACCGCTGAGATTAGACAAATGGTGCCTCTGCTTTTCGACCGCCTTAACGCCCGCCCCGCAGGGGCATTCAGTTGCTTGACAAAATAAATTAACACCCGTTTTACATCCGTTTTTAGTGAGTTTTTTTCTGTATTTTTGGCTTAGATGATGATTGCTGCTCGCCAAGAGGCTCAGACTAACCAAGTTTTATAGCAAAATCAATTAAGTCTCTAGGTTAACATCAGGCTTACCTTCGCGGTTTATAGTTAGTACAGAGGCGCACTACGCGCACCGGTGCGCAGCCGATATTTGCAGACCACCCCAGGCACCCCAAGCAAATATCCAATCGGCGACCAAACTCTACAGTACATAGCACACTACCTGAGCGGTAGACATCACTTATACGTCTTTGGAGTAGAGCGTATGAAGGATGCATCTGATTAAACGGCAACTCCTACCTAGAAGCGGCTAAAAGAATGACACCAAACGTATCAAGCATCGATCCTACGACCAAACAAGGACCGCGTGAAAACGAAGAACGCATTATTATTCGTGGTGGCAAGCCGCTAAACGGCGAGGTTAAAGTTTCAGGCGCTAAGAATGCGGTACTGAAAATGATGGCAGCGGCGCTGCTCGCACCAGGCGTTTCAATATTGCGCAACGTGCCTAATTTGACCGACGTGCACATGATGGCTGACGTCATTCGCCACCTGGGCGCAAAAGTCACTGTCGGCGTTGACGAAGTAATTATCGACGCTTCAGATTTGACAGACTACGAAGCACCATATGAATTGGTCAGCCAACTTCGCGCTTCCTTTGTCGTTCTTGGACCATTGCTTGCTCGCTGCAAACAAGCCAAAGTTTCACTTCCTGGTGGTTGCTCGATCGGCGAACGTCGCATCGATCTCCACGAGCGTGGCTTGAAGTCACTCGGAGCCGAAATCTACTGCGAACACGGCTACGTTCATGCACAAGCCGAAAAGTTGGTAGGAACAAGAATTTACCTCGACAAACCATCCAATGGTGCCACCGAAAACATCATGCTTGCAGCAGTTTTGGCTGAAGGTCAAACTGTGATCGAAAACGCTGCACAAGATCCTGAAATTACCAACCTTGCTGATTTCGTCAACGCAATGGGCGGCAAAATCACTGGAGCCGGTACTTATCAAATCGTGATCGACGGCGTCCGAGTGGAAGACCTCCACGGTGCTGTTATCGACACCATTCCAGACAGGTTGGAAGCCGGTACTTTCTTGTTTGCCTGCATGGCGACAACCGGCGAAATCACAATGACTAACTGCAATCCGCACCACCTCTACTCTGTAATCAGCAAGATGCAAGAGATGGGCGCAGAAGTTTCCATCTTCGCTCCAGACGTTATCAAAGTCAGATCAGGAAAAATCAGAGCGGTTGATACAACTACTCTTCCATACCCTGGCTATCCAACGGACTTGCAAGCTCCAATGATGTCGGTCTTGGCTCTGGCTGAAGGCACTTCGATCATTAACGAAACGATCTTCGAAAATCGGTTCATGCAAGTTGGTGAACTGAGACGCATGGGTGCTGACATTTCTCTGACAGGCAACGCCGCAATAATCAAAGGTGTGCCAAAACTGACAGGCGCGGAAGTTAAATCAAGCGATTTGAGAGCTGCTGCCGCCCTGGTAATTGCCGGTCTTGCTGCTGAAGGCGTAACAGAAGTTACAGGTCTTAAACACATGGATCGCGGATACGAGCATCTGGAAGACAAATTGCGCGGTTTGGGTGCTGACATTTACCGTAGGTAATGCCGCAGACAAGCTAACGTCCTAAGATAATCCTGTCTTTGTTTGCTGACAGGAGCAAGAAATGCTTGTCATGAAATTTGGCGGTACATCGGTCGGCTCTGCCGAGCGTATGCAAGATGTGCTGTCTATCGTTAATAACGCTAAAAGCCAGTCGAAGTCAGCTCCATTAGTGGTGCTTTCTGCAATGTCTGGCGTCACAAACGCTCTGATCCGCGCTGGTGAAAAGGCCGTCTCCAAAGACCTCAAAGGTGCTCTCAACGAGGTTGTGGACCTGCGCAAGAAGCATGCAGACGCAATTGAGGCTGGTTTAGGCAAAGACCTTACGAAAGCCAAGCAAATAGCAGACAGCCTGGAGCCACACTTCGAAGAGTTGGAGATAATCCTCAAAGGTGTGAGTTACCTGGGAGAGCTATCAAAACGCTCCGTAGACGCCGTTTCAGGCATGGGAGAACTGCTTTCGTCCAAGATTGTGGCTGGCATATTTGATGTACAGGGAATACCGAGCGTCTGGTTGGATGCTCGCGAAGTTATGCTCACAGACAGCACTTTCGGTCGCGCCAATCCTATATCTGAAGAAATCAAAAAACGCGCCAAAACAAAAATTACCAAGCCTTCAAAAGAAGGAAAAGTTGTGATCACGCAGGGCTTCATCGGATCAAATTCCGACGGAGTTACGACTACACTCGGACGCGGTGGGTCTGATTATAGTGCCGCCATATTTGGTGCCGCTGTTGATGCTGACGAAATTCAGATCTGGACAGACGTCGACGGAATGATGACGTCTGATCCACGCTTGGTTCCGGAAGCTGAAGTGATTGCGGAAGTAGGCTTCCAGGAAGCCGCTGAGTTAGCCTATTTTGGCGCCAAAGTCTTGCACCCACTTACAATCAAGCCAGCAATCGAGCAAGGAATTGCAGTCAGAATTTTGAACACTATGCGTCCGAATAATCCGGGCACCATTATCAAAGCGGATCGCGAAGTGCAATCAAGTGATGGCGACAAACGTCCGATATGCGCAATTGCTGCCAAAAAAGGCATTACCGCCTTATTCATCAGCTCATTCAAGATGCTCATGGCTCACGGCTTTCTGCTGAAAGTCTTTGAAATTTTCGACCGCTATTCTACCTCCATCGATTTAATTGCCACCTCTGAAGTTTCGGTCTCACTTACAGTGGACCGAACAGAAGAATTGGATTCAATCATCCGAGACTTGAAAGATCTTGGCGAAGTTAAAATACTTACTGATGTCTCAATTGTGAGCGTGGTTGGTCGTCAATTCCGCGACAAGAGCGGCATTGCAGGCGAAGTCTTCAGCGCACTCAACAACGTCAATATCATCATGATCTCTGGTGGTGCCTCTGATATCAACTTGAGCTTTGTCGTAAGCAACGAAGATGCAGATAAATCGATTAAGCAATTGCACAAACACTTCTTCCCTGTCACTGCCAAAGTTTAGCTGGCACGAGTAACTTCGCGATAGCGCACAGCTTCAGCGACATGAGTCTTTGTGATATCCTCCGCGCCTGCTAAATCAGCAATCGTGCGAGAAATGCGCAAAATCCGATCATGCGCTCGCGCCGACAATCCCAAATTCGTTACTGCGTCAGCAAGCGTTTGACGAGATTCTTCATCAAGCCGACAAAATTTTGACGTTAGTTTTTGGGAGAGCTGTCCATTAAAACAAAATGGTTCGCCAATTAAACGCTCGCGCTGACGAGCAACCGCACGAAGTACGCCTTTGCGAATTTCTGCACTGGATTTTCCGCCAGGTCTGGTCATCAACTCTTCCCTTTCCAGCCGACTAACTTGAACATGCAAATCAATTCGGTCAAGCAGTGGTCCTGAGATACGCCCCCAGTATCTGCCGGCAGCGGTTGGTGAGCAGACGCAGCATTTAATTCTGTCGCCTTTGTATCCACAAGGACAAGGATTGCAGGCAGCTATCAATAGAAAGGAAGCAGGATAAGTAATTGTCTGCTGGGCACGACTGATTACGATGTTTGCATTCTCCAATGGCTGACGCAAAGTCTCCAGGTGAGAGCGCGGAAACTCGGTCAGTTCATCAAGAAACAAAACACCCTGGTGCGAGAGTGAAATTTCACCTGGTCGAACCAATGCACCACCGCCGGTCAGACCAACAGCTGAAGCAGTATGGTGTGGTGCGCGGAAAGGTCTATCTAAAACGAGCGAAGAGCGGTCACTAATCAAACCGGCAACGCTGTACAACTTCGTCAATTCCAGCGCTTCTTCAAAACTCAGTGGTGGCATAATGCCAGGCAACCTCTGTGCCAACATTGATTTACCGGAACCAGGCGGTCCTATCATTAATATGTTGTGACGCCCTGCAGCAGCTATCTCTAACGCTCGTTTTGCCAAACCTTGACCTTTTACGTCACCAAAATCGCCAATCATTTTTATGCGCCGATTCATGCGGCTGCTTCTCTCAAAAGATGCACGCGCATCAAAATGCATCGGAGACAAACTGTTCGGGTCATTCATAAGTAGACATACCTGCAACAAATGATTGACTGCATAAACTTTGATGCCATCTACAAGCGAGGCTTCATCAGCATTGCCGTCAGCAACAACAATTGCTTCAGCACCGCTGGCTTTTGCAGCAAGTGCAATTGGCAGCGCGCCGGTCACTCCACGCAAAGATCCATCTAAACCTAATTCTCCAATAAACCAAAATTTGGAAAGATGTTCTTTATTGATCAAACCTGTGGAAGCCAAAATTCCAATTGCAATCGGCAAATCATACAGAGGTCCTTCTTTTCTGGTGTCTGCCGGGGCCATATTGATCACCCATTTACGCCCGGGAGGCATCAGAAAAGAACAGGATTTTATTGCCGAACGCACCCGCTCTTGAGACTCTTTCACCGCGGCATCCGGCAGTCCCACGATTTGTATTTGACCAATTCCGCCTGCACAATCAGCTTCGACCTCGATGCGATAAGCATCAACGCCACTCAATCCGCCGGAAAAAATACGCGCGAACATATAGACCTCCCTTACTGAGGATTTCGTTGCCTACATGTGTAAACGTACAAACCGGCAAAAAAGTTCAATTCGACAGCAACTTTTATTCAGCACCACTTTGAAAGTCAGTGGGCTTACTTCGTCTCCGAATTCATTTCTTTGATGTATTTCTTGGCCGTCTCGTTATCGGGATCGTCTTCCAAAACTTTCTTGAGCTGTTCGACCGCTTCTCCAGTTTCGCCTTTCTTTCTGTAAATCAGGGCAAGACTTATGCGTGCGTCGTTGTTGTTCGGATTTAACTCCAGGGATTTATTCTCTTCAAGAATTTGTCCTTCGGTATCGTCTGCTTGTCCGAGCACTTCCGCCAGACGGTGATGGTGCGAATCATTTGTTGGATCAACAATTGTGGCAGAGCGATAGGCTTCCACAGCCGTTTTCACATCACCTTTTCCGAGTGCCGCTTCGCCCAGGGCTTTATATGCCTGCGGCTCTTTGGGATCGATATCGGTGGCTTCACGTGCCTGATCGATAGCAGCATCAAAGTTGCCCTTTTTAGTGAGCGCCATCGCAAGCACATAGCGGGCAATAGAATTTTTCGGGTCGGCATTGACTGCTTCTTGAAGAATGGTGATTGCTTCATCGTAACGACCCAGCTCATTTAAGATGACGCCCAGGTTATTCTTCGCTGTCACATTTTTCGGCTCTTGCTTCAACGCTTCCCGATATTCGACTTCAGCTTTGCGATAATCGCCCATCTTAAAATACTCGTTGCCAGCAACGAGAAATTCTGTTGATGTCTTCAATCTCATTCCGCAAGAAGTGAGACTCAACTGAAGCGTGAGCACAAAAATAAAAGACATCGCCGAATAAAAATATGGCGCTGTTTTTCTTCCGGCTTTTGTTTTGCTTTCAGCTCTCACTAAGCACCGTATCTATCAAACCATTTGCGCCGTCGGCAGAAAGTCCCGGCGAGCCGGAACTCTATGGCATTCTAGCACGGGGCTGGCGCCGCCACCTCCGGGTTTACCCCTAGCGCAGCGCTTCGGCAGCGGCCTCGACGGAAGATTCTTTTGGAGTTTCTTTGCGAGGAGGATTCGAGATGATGTGTACTTCTTTGAGCTGTTCGTCTGATGCCGCAGATGGTGCTTGGGTCATCATGCAACCGCCCGATTGTGTCTTCGGAAACGCGATCACATCACGAATAGATTTACATCCGGCTAATAGCATGATGATGCGATCCAGTCCCAGAGCCAATCCGCCATGTGGAGGAGCTCCTGATTCTAGTGCGTCGAGCAAAAATCCGAATTTGTCACGGGCTTGCTCGCGGTCAATTCCAATTGCCTGGAAAGCTCTGCTTTGTAGTTCTTGGTCATGAATACGAATACTACCGCCGCCAATTTCGCAGCCGTTGTAGACGATGTCGTAGGCTCGGGCTCTGCATCTGCCTGGATCTGATTCCAAATATTCGACATCTTCAAGCTTCGGTGACGTAAAAGGATGGTGCACAGCCATCATGCGACCCTCTTTCTCATCGTATTCAAACAATGGGAAATCGACGACCCATAAAAGTTCGTGACGATTTTCATCGATCAAGCCGCGCTCTTCGCCAAGTTTCAATCTCAGTCGCCCAAGTACATTGACTGCAGCTGCAAATTTATCCGAGACCAGAAGCAGCACATCGCCAACTTCTGCACCAGAAAGTTTTTGCAGTTGTTCCATTTCTTCAGGGGTCAGGTGCTTATCTATACCTGAAGAGCGGGTTCCTTCTTTACTGTAGATGACCCAGGCCAGACCCTTTCCACCCTGCAGTTTCACAAAATCTTGCCAGAGATCTAATGTTTTTCTCGAAACTGGATCGGTTTCAGCTCCACCCTTCAAACAGATGCCTTTCAGCACTCCGCCAGCGTCAGCATTATCGCGGAAGACCTTAAAATTGCACGTCTTCGCAACTTCGGTCAGGTCCTTAATTTCCATATCAAAGCGCAAATCAGGCTTATCGTTGCCGAAGCGCTCCATTGATTCTTGGTAGGAAAGGCGCTGGAATGGCGGCTTCAAGTCAATATTCGATTCTTTAAAAGCGGCGGTCAAAAGACTTTCAGTGACACCAATCACGTCTTCTTCGTCAGTGAAAGACAATTCCATGTCTATTTGAGTGAATTCCGGCTGTCTGTCCGCTCTCAAATCCTCGTCTCTAAAACAACGAGCAACTTGATAATAACGGTCGATGCCGCTAATCATAAGGGTTTGCTTGAATAGCTGCGGAGATTGCGGCAGCGCATAAAACGAGCCAGGATTGAGACGACTCGGCACGAGGAAGTCGCGGGCGCCCTCGGGAGTGGCTTTCGTGAGAATTGGAGTTTCTACTTCGATGAAGCCATTGTCGTCTAAATTTCGACGAATCGCTTGCGTGACGCGGTGTCTGAGCTTCAGGACATTGTTCATCTCAGGGCGTCTGAGATCCAAAAATCTGTATTTCAAGCGCAATTCTTCATTGACTTGTGCGGCCTGATCAAGTTGGAAAGGCAGTGGCTTAGCGGTGTTTAGAATCTCCACTTCATCCGGATAGATTTCAATTAAGCCGGTTGCTGTTTCTTTATTTTCGCTACCTTCAGGACGCTTAGTCACTTTCCCTTTGGCAATCAAAACAAATTCATTCTTCAAAGTACTCAACTTGTCATGGGCACTTTTGTTGCGATTTGGGTCCGCCGCCAGTTGAATGCGCCCCGTCGAATCACGTAGTTCAATAAAAATCAGCCCACCCAGGTCGCGTCTGACATGCACCCATCCGGCTACTATGACTTCGCGATCGACGTCCGCGACTCCGACCTGACCGCAATATTGATTGCGCTTTAACTTGGATGACATGTGGGTTCTCCTGACGAATGACTGAAATCACGGCGTTAGCCGAGTACCCTGCTCTTACCAAAAGGTTCACAGACAACCGTTTTGCGCATTCCGGCAATATTTCCGAAAGTTCCAAAACGTTGCTGGACCGAACTTCGCTCAGTCGGGCAGGGATCAGATATTGTATCCGACAGGCCAGTTAAGGGATTCACAGCTGTAACAGGCTCTTAAAGCGTTGTTATAGGAACGGTCCATGGAGGACTATCGAATCATGGTCGGTCTTACACAAGGAGAAGACGTAGTACACTAGGAATGCGGGTTTTCTAAAGGGCTTTTACAGATGTCATCTGACCAAATTTCAATGATTATCGGCATCCTCGTCGTAATTCTCGGTTGCGTTTATGCGCATAAAGCCTGGATGGCAGGAGTGCAAGGCAAAATTTGGTATTGGCAAGGATTTTTGCCCTTCACCCTTGTCTCGCCCTGGATTGTGATATTTCCTCCGAAGGAAAACACGCTCTGCAAAGTAAAGGAAGCGATGTGGATTCACCTGGTCATGGGACCTCTGTTCTTGATCTCCGCTCTCGTGATGATTTCGTCAGGTCTCGATTTGACTGGCTTACCAGGGACTGAATACGTTAATAGTTTTTTCACGATGGGCACGCCCGACAAGACTCCAATCATTGTTTTCGACAAGCAGCGCTACAGTTTGAGATTTCCAGCAGTCGTGAAGACTGGTCAGAAAGCGGCAAAAATGTTCTTTGATCTGAATATGAAGTTGAAGGGCGAAGACGACTTGCTGCCAGCCGATCACAAATCAATTCCTCACTAAGCTAAATCAGTCTAAATTCCATTTTTCCTCTCTTGCTCTTTCCAGCGACGATTCTGATTGCTGTCGCTTGTGTTTGCACGATCTAGCGCATCACCGAGGTCTGAACCCAGTCCAGTCACGCTCTTCAAAGCCTCTTTAGCAGCTCTGTAGCCATCCACGATCTTCTCTTTGGTTCTATCAGCAAGGCTTTCGCTGGTTACAGTCATGCCTTTCTCGCCTTTAGAGATGGTCAGACCTTTGGCAGTAATTGATTCTGGGCTGCCGTCTTTGTCGATGTCGACAATTTTCAATCCTGGCAGACTTGCGGTTTGGTCCTTTACACGGTCTGCAAGCAGGGTCATGAATAGTTTCTGGTCTTCAACAGTGCCGACGGTTTCCTTGAGAGTTGGATAATCACCTGCTTTGAGTGATTGTTCGCTTCTATCCAGCTTTTGAAATCCGGTTAATTCAGGCATTGTTTTAAACCTCTTTATTGGCGGAGCCAAATGGGGGGAGAAACTGCACAGCAAGCCAAACTCCGAGGAGCGGAGAAGGTCTGGGAGAAGGTGGAGGAGAAGGTCCCTGCGCTTGTTTGCTGGGAATGCCGTTACATTAACAGTGGCTTGTGACATTCTATGGGCGCAGACATTAAAAACCGGCGCCAGCCCCAAATTCCGCTCTGGACAACCCCAGTTCGGCTATACGGGTTTTCACTTATAAAAACTGCTTTCTCTTATTGATATTTGTATGCATGGTTGAAACATGCACCATGGGCGGTGTCTCTGGAGAGTGGCGTCACCTCAGCAGCATGTGGAACGTCATGCTCGAGTGACGCTTTACTCTAATCCCTGAGCATTGTTGATCCGTATCGATAGTGTTAAGATCCCCCAACTGCAAAAGTATTTGTTGCCCACACTCGTTTATGAAGGAGGGGATATCCCTTGTCCGAGGTCAGAGTTGCAGAAGGCGAAAGCATCGAACAGGCGCTTAAACGCTTCAAAAAGAAAATTCAGAAAGCAGGCATTCTTTCAGAGATCAAACGCCGCGAACGCTACGAAAAACCGAGCGTAAAGAGAAAGCGTAAAGCAGAGGCCGCTCGCAAGCGCCGCTCCTAATAAGCCAACCAATGACAACTTTTTTGGTTGCGCATGGAAAAATTGTGAACAGACTTTGCGTAAAGCGGGTCTGTTCGTTTTTCTTTAAGAGTTTGTTTTTCCAGGCAATGCTCAAATTGGCAATTCAGATTTATAGTGTGGTTCTTTAAGTATCTATCTGGCACAAAAGCATGATTAATCACAGCTGCTTATTCCACTTCGTCTGCAATTGTGAAAAAGCGTCGATCAATTTGCCTGACACATGTGTTGCTACGACTGAGGCTGCTTTAATTTTCCATCCTGGTGCCATGATGCCGCAGGCTATTCCAGCAGCGTCACCGACGAGGGCGCCTTCTTTATACTGCTGGCCGTAGAACAGTGTGTTGTCGATCAGGTGGCTAACGCCCCAACCGAGAGCTAAGCCTCCGACGCACGAACCGCTGTATTTAAGCCTTTCAGCTTCAAGCAATTTCGCCTGGCTTATTCTGCCGACATTTACATAATCAATTCCTAGAGTCTTTTGCATTTCGATCAGCGGTGGAACCTTGTTTATTGGCGTGAAACCAGGCGCCCAAATTTTGACTGCAGTTAACCCCGCAAGACATTTTCCAGCTTCAAAAATCTTGGACCAACGCTCTGATTCCGATTCGACAACTCGTCTTTGTAATTCCTTCATCGCACTATCTGCACGCTCCTGACTGACATGAGCGACAGCATCGGCGGGGTTTGCATACAGTCTCTCTGGGATAGGCCTGCGCTCATAATCAACACTCTCTTCTCCTACTGTACGAAAAAGTTTTTGACTAGTCTCGCTGGCACAAATCTCAAGAAAACTGAGCGGGTGTCTTTCGGTCTCCAATTTTTCTTTTACGGCCTTCGACTCCAAATCATCAATGTAGCCTCCAGCGACCAAACTGTAGTTGGCACTGTCGCGAGAATCTAATTCTGTTCCGGGCATGTTTTCCACCATTTTGTCTGTGTTCACAACAAGAATGTAGGCGAAACGCAAAAATATCTAAATGTGGAATTGTGCACTCTGCCTGACTTTCGGGTCTAAAGTCTGAAAAGCTTTACCGCTTGACAATTCCAGGGCGAATATATGATCAAACTCGCGGGCATAAAGACTTCAGATATCCAAAAGGAGAAACACTATGGGCAGCACATCCCATAAGAATTCAGCACAGCTTGTTTCAGTCGGTCTCGACAAACTAAAACAACAGCTGAATGTTCTTTATGCAGACCGCAACAACTTACCAAGATTAGGCAACAAGGCTATTCTCGAGCATCTCTGGGATCTCAAAGAATCGGCTATTTTGGAAGGCAGAGGTTCTGTCGATGTACCTGAATCATGGCTGAACGAGCTAAACGACGAACTTTCAAAATCGACCGATGCACGCGGGCATTAACTAGAGCCTGCTTGTCTTAAGTAGATATAAATAAAATCAAAGCGCTGTGGCACTGTATATAGTGGCACAGCATTTTGTTTATAGTAAACTTATCGAATGATTTTTTCTGAGCGTAAATTTTTGCCAAAAGCGTGCTCGACTCTTATTCTTGTTGCCACCCTTTTGATTTTTCCAATGCCGATGATACGAGCACAGGCGGCTCCAGCGGGTCCAGGGTTAGCTCAATCAATGCGTTCCCTAACCCTTGAAGTACAACTTGCCGAAAAAAAATGTGAGCAAAAGACTCTCGAGCTGACCAAGAAAATTTTCGCTCAGGTTGTTGTCTATCGCAAGAATCATGGAACGTTTCCAAATTCGGCGTTGGACTTAAATGCTGAAGATCCTTCAT
>JACMKL010000059.1 GCA_014380105.1 Candidatus Melainabacteria bacterium | reverse complement strand
GTCTTTTATTAATGCTGCCCACCTGTGATTTTGGTTCATAAAGTGCTGAAACTGAATCAGCTCGTTTGCCGACACTTTCAAGCGGGTGAGAGGGTTCTGCCCCCAGGAATCACGAACTGATTGTTTGTTGGTAGCTTGCTTGATTACCGCCGAACCGATATCGAACGGAGCATCTGCATCGGCAAATAAGTGAAAAGCGACGTTCAATTTGGTCTGACCCTGCTTGAAGCGATCTGCCGCCGGAACCGACGAGATTAGACCGTCGATCAGTTCAGGGTAGAGAGCGCATGCCCGCAACGCGATGGCGCCGCCCATTGATTCACCTAAAATGAAAACAGGCACACCGCGATGCGCGCGGTGCAAAACCTTGAGTGTGACACGGATGTCTTCCATACATCCGTCGAAGTCCACACGCTCGCGACCCTTCGCTTCCATCCAGGAGCCGAAACCACGCACATCGATGGCATAGATCGCGTAACCAAGTTTAGACATACGCTTGCCGAAAGCATCATAGGTTGCGTTATGCAGCCCCAGCCCATGAACGCAAAGAATTACAGCTTTGGTAGGAACGTCAGAATCATTCCAGGACAGACACGGAGCATTGCCACGACGCACAGCTTTTGGCGCGTCTTTGTCAGACTTGTCGGATTTGCCAGATTTTTCCGCCTCAGCAGTGCCCGATTTCGAGGTAAAACCAGGAAGCGGCAATGCGCAAAAGAGAGCCAGTGACAACAATGAAGAGATAGAGAGGGACGCTTTTGGCGTCATGCGGAGAGCCTCGAAAGACTGTAAGAGGTTGATTGTCTCACGTCCTCACTGGCTTACGCTTGATAGATAACAAGAAGTCAATTAAATGTCTTAGATCAAACCTGCATAGATCTCAGATTTATCGTTTGAGATGAGGGCAAAGAAAGTAATATTGGATAGTTCGGACACAAAAGCTCAGATGGAAGCGCTTCAATAGCTGTTCTATATGCAATCGCTCTGCAATGGAAATAAGAGTTTGCCATTAACGTCCTCTCAGCATGGGCCGTTGCCAAAAAAAGGCGCCCTGGCAAGCTTTGGCGGAGAAGCTGATGGAAAAAATGACGTAAAAACACTCGTAATCGCTCATTTCCTATCGCAAACAGCTGACAAGCTCAGCATTCTGAGCTTGTTTTCACTGATTATTTTGTTCGGTCCACAGGGCGAATTACTGGGTCTATCGTCTGCGCTTCTCTTGTTGCCGGCAATTGCATTCTCAATCCCAGCCGGTTTTTGGGCGGATGCGAAAAACCCAGTTGCACTTATGCGTCATTCAAATTTGATTCGCGCCACAGTCGCCTTTCTGGTTGTGGCATTACTGCCACAATTGATCGCGGATCGAGAACGCGGTCTATTTATAGCTCTGGCTATTGCGTTTATAGGATTTGCATCAGCAGTTTTCGATGTTTGTCGTTTGAACATAATACCGGATATGGTGCCCAATCAAGCCAGCAATTCTATCCTTAAAGAATCTGTCAAACTCAACTCACTGTGTTGGGCGGCTCTCGCCAGCGCGATGCTTGTGGCGACTGGACTCTGGTTGGTCACAGATACAGCAATGCCCTGGATGCTGCTCAAAGCCTCAGTGTTATTGTACGTCGGCGCCTTTTTTGCAACTGCAAGTCTGAAAGATTTTCATCGTTCAACACATGTAAAATTCGGTCTTGTGAGAAACGTTTTTCGTCTGGGCGAATTTTCGCATTATTTAAAAACACATTCGAGAGCCAACAAAACATTGTTCGTCAGTGCAGGAGTTGGAACTTTCTCACTGGCATTCACAGTCTGCCTGACTTCATTTGCATATCAAAGTCACCGCCTCAGTCTTCCGATGATGATTGATTTAATTCCTTGCCTCGCGCTTGGACTGCTCGCCGGTGCAATAACGTCTAATTATGCAGTCAGGAAGCCCGGCCTTACAAAACTAACCGAAGGCATCGCCGTACAATTAGCAATTGCTGCAGTCGCTTCCACAGTGGTGGCATACACAAATCACTTGTTTATCGCCCAGCTGGGTGTATTCGCTCTGGGCGCAGTGGCAGCCAACTCGCAGACCTTGCTCGATACACTTATTCAAAGATTATTTCCGTCTGGAGTGCGAGGTAAAGCGCTTGGTCTGAGGGCGACATTACAAATGGTGCCCTTGCTCGCAGTCTGTATTTATCTTGAAAGAATCTTGCCGGCTGTTTCACTTTTACCTGTTCTGAGAGTCATATCGGTAACTACACTTATTTTTCCCATTTTGATTGCCTTCATCTGGAACGATTTAATTTTCCTCCTAGCCAGACAATTTGCAAGAACCTTATTGAAAGCGCTCTTTCAATTTCAAATTGTGGACCATTCACACGACCACGAGATGGCGGACGAAATTAGAAGCGTCACCAAATCCGGTATCGAAAAATGGGGCAGACGAAAAACAATAATTCTGGCGGGCAACCATACTGGCTGGTTAGACGCATTAATCGTTGGCTCGGTATTTGATCGAAGAACTAGATTTCTTGTCATGGAAGAGGCAATGGGTTGGCCTGTACTTGGACCACTGGCGCGCAGTCTGGGAGCGATCCCGCTCAAGCGTGGGAAAGGGAATCTCGCTCTTGAACAAGCAAAGCAATCTCTATGCCATGGCGAAAGCGTTTTGATTTTTCCGGAAGGCCGCTTGACGAAAGATGGCAATTTGGGTGAATTTCAATCCGGTGTTTCGAGACTGCATAAAGAAACAGGCTGCCCAATTGTTCCTTTTGCAATTTCAGGCGGCTTTGAGGCGTGGCCGAAGGGTCGCAAATTGCCACATCTTGTTCCTGTCAAAATATCAATAGGGCAGCCAATCGACAAAGATGCCACCGAGAATTTAGACATCGATGAAATTTTGAATTTGCTGAAAAACAAGATTGAGTCATTGAAAACAGATTCAAAAAAGTAGCGTAGGCGACATGCGAAATTCTCATCTTCGAAATATTAGCTTCATTGTTGTAAGACCAGTTTTCCTGGGAAACATCGGGTCAGTAGCGCGGGCAATGAAAAACTTTGGCATAGAAGACTTGCGTTTGGTCAGTCCGCCGAAAAATTATAAAGATGCAGAAGCTCGAAAAATGGCTGTTAGTGCTTTCAACATCCTGAAACAGGCCCAAGTGTTTGATTGTTTGGAAGATGCACTCAAAGATGTCGCAGTCGCTGTTGGGACAACTTGTGGAAAACAAAGAAGGGAGCCGCCGACACCAATTTCGGATTTAAGTGCGCAACTAAAACAGGACGCCTTAAACAACAGAGTTGCTTTTGTTCTGGGTGATGAGACCGACGGACTCAGGCAGAGTGACCTTTTGAGATGCCACCACATTGTGACAATCCCAACTTCAGACGAATTATCATCTCTGAATCTCGCTCAAGCGGCAGGAATTTTGGGCTACGAGATGTCTGAAGGTGTCTTCAATCGTCTATCAGAAAAGAAGGAAGCTGCAAATAGTAGCGAGCCGCTTTCGACCGGGGACAGCGACGACGAAATGCTTCTCACTCTTGGAAAAATCTCCGACTCCGTAAATTTCTCACGCACTTACAATCGCGAAAATGTTCTATCTGAATTTCGACGACTCTGGCAAAGAGCAAAACCGACCAAACGCGAATCGGATCTCTTGAAAGGCCTCCTGATTCGAATCAATCAACATGTAGGTTCGAATAATGCTGCTGACGATAAAAACAGTGAAGAGAATGAATGAAAAATATCAGTAAAAAATATGGCTAAAAATTCTGCCTAATTTTACTGAATATAGGTCTATAGCTACCATCGACCATAATGAATGGACATCTCTTTGCCTCGCCCCGAGGATGTAAAGGCTAACTGGCATGAGGTTTATAGGTGAACTGTAGGACAACTGGTGTTAAGATGGCTTTCAGGGTCCTAGAACGATTTGTGTCAGGAGTGCTTGATATGAGTTTGCGGGTGAGACAAGTCGGAACAGTAGCGGCGACGCTTCTCACTATTGCCACGGCAAATCCGATTTTTGCAGTTGAAATAAAACCTGCACAACCGGCTATTGCACCAATAATTATGAAGGGTTACGAACAGCTGAAGAAGGCTGACGTCTCTGGCGCTGTGAAGACCTTTTCTGATGCAGTCAGACAAAATCAAAACGATGCTTTAGCGCGTCGCTGTCTGGCATACGCTCTATTGTGCAATGGTTCTGCGGAAGAATCCCTGCAACAGCTCATCCTCTTGACCCGTTTGGTGCCAACTAGTGCTTCCGATTGGTGCACATTCGGCGAAGTTTACCTGGTTGCTGGCAGTTATCAGCAGGCAGAAGACGCATTCAACGATGCTCTTAAACAAAAAGAAGGGTTATTCTGGGCTCGTGCCGGAGTCATCCGCGCCAAAGCAATGCAACGCGACTTTAAGTCTGCCTATCTACTAATTGCAGAGCTTATTGCCGATACTCAAGACCAGAAGATGAAAAATTACCTGTATCAACTACGTATTAGCATTCGCCGCCTCGAACTGACACCCGCATTAATCACTCCACCGAGAATTGATCTTCCTGGTGTCTCACCAGAAGATTTGAATACTCCTGGAATGACTCAAGTCAACGAATCATGATCGAAGTTTTGCTCTAACTCTACGGCTCTTTTGTGCTTCGCTTCTGTAGGGATTGCATAATTCTTGCTGCGTTGAGCTCTCTGTTATACGAATCTTTGTCGTCCATACTCTTATAGACATACGCAAGCGATTGACCAATATTGCCTTCGCGAACGGAACCGGCTGGCACTAATGTGTGCTGCAAAGTGATTGCACTTTTGAGATGCTGCATAGATTCAGCGAACAACGCATCGCGCTTGACCTTATTACCTTCGGATTTACCTTGTAAATAAAGCACAACTCCTAAATTCGTCCGATCGCGCACGAGACGTGCATCATTTGGTGGCAATCTTTTCGTGTCGTACTCAAGGACGGTTTTATAACAAGCAACAGCATTTTCAAATGCAGCAGAATCACGACGCACTCCGCCGAGGTTTATGCAGGCATCCACAAAGAGTTGATCATATGCCTCGTTCGATTTGACGCGCGCCTCCCAGACCCCCGAAAACTGCTGATCGGCTTCTGCATACCGCTTCAAAGACCAGAGTGTATTTCCGAAAGTCAGCATTGCTTTATAGAGGTCAGGGTGTCCAGGTGCGGCCACCTTCAATCGATTTACTTCCTTCAATTCTCGGAAATAATTCTCTTGCTGTAGGGCGGCGTATGGCTGTCCAAAATCTGTAAGAGTGGACATGCGACGAGGCAAAATTGCCATCATTACCACTGTTATTAGAACAAGAAAGAAAGCCAATCTAACCATCGTCAGGCAGCGCCTCCTTTATGTATTTCACAGTAGCCATCGTCACATCGACCAAACAATAGATAGCGATTAGCCGCGACCTTTTTATAGAGGGCGTCTCCAATATTTGTCATGCCTGGAAAGTACATCAATGGCAAAACAATCCAGAGCAGAGGCAGTCGTTTTACCACTTCGCGAAAGGCACGGAATCCACCTATCCAGCCGTTTTTTGTAGAAAACAGCATCTCGGTTTGGGCACGAGCAAAATCAAACTCAATCAGGCGATCATGGTTATTGTGATCAGTAAAATCAATCAATTCGATACGGCGAAATAAATCTAAGCGATGCAAAAATCCGACACCACGCACACATAAAATACATTTTCCATCAAAAGCAAGGACAGATGCCGGACCGAATTTAATTGTCACTTTCTGCCTGATCCAGGACGCGACTTTGGAAAGATCATCAGGATAAACAAACAGAATGAACATCGACATAAATACCCATTCAAAAACTGGCAAATTGATAAACAGATCAATTCCGAAGTGCATCATCAAAGCGAGTGCAAGCACCGTGTATCTCGTTTTTCGAAACCAGATCAACGAGAACATCCAGGCTTCAATTATTAGTGTTCCCCATGTCAAAAGACTCAGAAATATCAAATTGTCCATAAAAAATGGCAGCGGAAAGCGCATGAAGTCTTGCATTCTGGTTGCATAATAAACAGCGGTTCCATCAAGCCATTTCGTCCCTGATGCCTTCCACAGAAACGTGTCGAGATAAGCAAGTGTCAATTGCATCTGCAACATCCGAACAACCCAAATGGGCTGAACAGGCGGTACAAATCCAACAACGCGCCAGTCTTTCTTGAGGCTCTTCATCAAACTATCAAAAGACAAAGCATCCCCAGAGCGACCAAAACAAAGAATCAGCATTGAGAGCAACATCATAGAATCGCCGCCATTCAAATTAAATGGACATTCTTTATGTAGGGACAACAACATCAAGTAAGCAATCGGCACTGTAAAGCGAGTAAATACGCCCAGAACAACCAATAGGCACGCAAAAATAAAACAGCCGAAAAAGACAACATAAGTGGCGTTCGTATAAGGGAAAAGGGCAATCAGATCAAACACCGGATTAAATTGCCACCACCGGCATGCCATCGAGTTTAGTGGCACGACAGCATTCGGTCCATAGTACAAAAATATGTCATCAGTCAAATGTTCTATGACTGTGTCTAGCATCAGTAGCCCAAGCAAGATGCGAAACAATGCAAGCGGGTATGGCGAATATGGCGCAAAGAAAAAATTATCTATCTTGGAGATTGGCTCGACAAGCGCTCGCGGAAGATTCACTTTAAATCCTCCGGCTTGACTTGATACACAAAGAAAGTATGGTTGTCTCGTGGTTCAGGCAATTCATTTTGCTTTGCATAATGAGCAGCATCAGGTACTTTGGCCCAGTTATAGGAAAATGAAATCATGACCGGCTGATTGAGTGGGTCAAGATTTGCGCGTGCAATCTGGCGTGCAGCATCTGGCCAAAATAATGCGAAGTCAGGCCAGGGCATACAATCCTGGAAAATTTTGCACAACTTCTGACGACGATAACTCTCGAACATAGGCATTTGATTCAAACGCGGATATTCATAATATTTGAGAGTGCCATCCTGGAATTGAATAACTGCTTGCGAATAGAAATTTATCGACCGCACATCTGGACAAAACAATTTCCAGTTTTGCACCAGATTAAATGGGTGACTGAGCCAGGCTATCCCATTTGCCAAACGGATTTGATAAGCAAAGGCAGGCAGGAGGCTGATTACGGCGATCGAGAAGTAAGTGATGATAAAGAGATATACCGCTAGTCGATATCCAGACGTGACTGACTGCATGCCAGTGGGCATTGGCTCTTTAGGGAGCTCGCTCAGAGAAGATTCAGCTTTATTCAAATTTTCGGTCACTGCCACATCGCCCAGTTAAGGTTTTCATTTCAGCTCATGCACAAGCTGCCTTAAATCTAACAGCCTGAAGCAATTTATCGACAGCCGACACTAAAGTAAGAACAAAAATTGGAGAATCGACCAAATTCCCGGGCTTTCGAAACAGTTAGGGAGCCATTGCCAGAGGGCAACTAGAGGATTCAAAGCAGAATCAATGTGGTATAGAATTTGCCTGTATTAAGTTACTAATGCGGTCTTTTCGGCGATTTACAAGGGGCGTTTATGGATAGTGCGGCACCAAATCCTATCGCAAGACCTTTGACGTGGAAAAAAGTCAGCTTTGGTACCAATACTTATTTTGATATTTTTTTCGTGGTGCTTGGTGGACTGCCGCTGTATTTGCCGCTCATTCTTGCATTAGGTGAAACGGCAGCAGGGGCGCAACAACCCATACCCTGGGCATATTGGGCAAACTTGATTATCAGTATGCCGCATACAACTGCGACCTATGCGCGTCTTACCCGAAAAATCGGTGAAGGCAAAGTCAATTGGTGGCTCGGTTGGCCCGCGTATATGATGGTTCTGGCATTTTTAATTTTCGCCACAGCCAAAGGTTTTTTCGTCGAAGTTTTCACCCTGGTCAACGTCTGGCAGTCTTACCACTACCTGCGTCAGGTATATGGTGTGAGCCGGTATCTTGGTCGCTCAGCGGAAGAGACTGAGCGCAGTCGAAAATTAGTCTTTTGGTCCTATCACCTGGCAATTCCACTGTTCACCCTTGGTCGCTGGGACCTGCTTTATACAGTTTGGAACGGCAAAGCATCTCCATTTATAATTCCGCTCAATATCCCCGACCCAATTATGAATATCTGCTGGGTGGCAGCTGGAGTGGGGCTCTGTATGGGACTTTATGGCGAAATTCTGAAATATAGAAATTCCAGAGAAGAATACGACGCCACTGGAATCCTTTGCCTGGTTGTCTATTACGTCATTCACTGGTTCGGTTTCATTTCACGCGAATTCTATATGCGTGGTTTTATCGTGATTACGATTTTCCACGCCATGCAGTACATTGGCATGATTTTCTTGCTTGAAGAAAAGCAGAAATCCACGCCGACCTATGTAGTTAAACGATTGCTGGACATAGCTCCTCACGGTCTGGCATTCCTTTTGTTTATCGGCGTCCTATTTTTTATCGGATTGACTTGCCAGGATTACGTTTTCACACTCCCGAATCTGCTCTGGGCTCAATTTAGCGCCAGCTGCCTGTCGTCAATATCGGCACATCACTATTTAGTTGATAGTTTCATGTGGAGTCGGAAGGCAGGCACCTGATCAGGCTTTTCTGGCAATTGATTCTTCAAAAACGGAATCACAGTGTTTTCATGGTGTTACTATTTGGCAAGGAGCGTTTACGCGTCCTTTTTACTAAGTCACCGAGGAGTGGTTTTGATGTCAGGCAGAAAGACAGCGATGTTTACCTTTGCGGCGATAATCGTAGCTTCCGGCATCTCCTTCAGTGGAGCTCAAGCCGTCACTCCAGCAAGCACGGCTGCTCGCCAAGCCAGACCAGTCAATCCGCTCATGCCAAAACTGCTGCAGAAAGGCTATGAAGAACTCCGCAGAGGGAAGTATGACGATGCTGTCAAGACGATGGCTGACGCAGTTAGACTAGACCCGGACAGTGTATCTGCTCGACGCTACTTAGCTTTCGCCTTAATGCGCAAAGGCGCTTCGCAGGATGCTATTTTCCAACTCCTGACTATTTCCAGAATGACGAAGGCAACAGCTTTCGACAATTACACTCTGGGCGAAGCTTACTCAAAAGTAGGCAAGCTTACAGAAGCCGAAAACTATTACCGCGCAGTTTTGAGAACAAATCCAAACTACGACCCTGCCAGAGCAAGCTTAATCAAGACTCTCTCATCAACAGGAAAATACCAGGAAGCTTTCAATGAATGTTTGACTGGATATCGTAATGCGAAATCCGAAATGCTCACTAAGTACTATCGAATTCTTTATCAGAGCGTAAATGAACAAAAATTGGCTCTGCACCGCGTTCAAGACTCAGTGAATGCTCAAGATCAAGCCAATGGCACCGTTGTACAAACGGCTCCGGCAGCAGCACCTGTTCAGGTTCCAGTGCAGCGCACCGTGACTAGAACTCAGACTCGCACGCAAACTCAGACCAAGCCCGTTGAAAAAACGATTGAAAAAACAACTGAACAAGCGGCAGAACAAACGACAGACGAGACACCAGCAGTAACACCACCTGTAGACAATCGCTCCGGACAATCACCAGCTAATCGAGTCTACAAATAAACTAAGCGCCGACTGAGGTGCCGACTTTCTTTTTGTTGGAAGGCGGAACTTTTTTGCCGAGATAGTACGGCGCTGTACGCTTGATTGTTTCTGCAAATGGTGTTGCAACAAATCCCAATTCTTCTTCCGCTTTCTTAGAGGAGAAGAAAATTTTGTGCTGACTGAGCCAGGCCACTTGCCGCGAGAGCGCAGGAGTGAGACCAATCAGTGGAAAAGTATTTTCAATGAAAGTGCCGAGACCAACAAGAAATGAGCCGGGCAATTCAATCATGGGAGCCCGCGTGCCAAACTCTTTTGAAAAAATTGTGGCTGCTTCTTTCATAGTCAAATTTGCACTGACCAGAACATAGCGCTCGCCGATGTGACCTTGCGTAAGGGCATTCACATGAGCATTTACAACATCATTGATGTCTGAAAAAGGAACCCCGCCTGGGGGCACTCCAACCATCCAGCCTTTGGCCATGGCACCAAAAATCACATGATGGTGGGGGTGAGAGTCACCTTCACCAAATATGATACCGGGATTGAGCATCAGGACAGGCAAACCTGCTCTATAGAAATTCATGGCCTCGAGTTCTGCTTCATGCTTTGTATCGCAGTACGAAAGCCCCAGGCCATATAGGTTGTACTCAAAACTTTCATCGCCCCATTCTGGACCTTCTGGTATTCCCATTGCGGCAACAGAACTTGTATGGATGACTCGCTTCACTTTTTCTTTGAGCGCAGCTTCCATGACATTTCTCGTGCCAAGCACATTGACTGCATATTGCCGTTGTTGATCACGTTTTTTGTAGGAAACTAAACCAGCGAGATGATAGACAACATCACAACCCTTGACTGCATCTATCACATGCTCCGGATTAGTAACGTCGCCACGTTTGTGTTCGAGCGGCAGGTTTTGAAACGGTTTGTGAGTAGAGCTGCTCCGGCCCATCGTGCGCACTTCATGTCCGGCTTCAACCAGTCGAGGAACAAGATGTGAGCCAATAAATCCACTGGCACCAGTGACTAAGATTTTTAGGGGCTTTGGAGATTCCATTGATACCTTTAACCGCCTTTTGCAGATGAAGAATAAGCTGCCAGAGCGGCATTCAATGATGTTGGTTTACGACCCAGCAACTCTTCAATTTTGTTGGCGGAGCAAACATTATCGCGCATTGACAATTTGACTTGATCTTTAGACAGTACAGGCACATCCTGCAACACTTCTGCAACCGATGCAATCGCCATGGCGACTGGATATGGCAGTTTGATAATTGATTTTTGAGTGTGAACGATGCTCATCAATTTACCGACGAAATCGTGCATCGGCAATACTTCATCGCCTCCTAATTCAATCGGTTCTTGTTTCGAAAAGCTATCACGATATTGAGCATCGGTGAGTTTATCAATACAGGCAACTGCCGCTTCAGCCATATCTCCGATAAACAATGGTTGCAGTTTGTTAATGCCACCATTGACCAGCGGAATAGCTTTTTTAGTAGCAATTACGGTGAGAAGGCGTTGGACCAGTTTACTATCGCGACGCCCGATCTGACGTCCAACTAACAGGGATGGTCTGAGAATGACCGATGATATGCCACTTTCACGCAAACACTTTTCAGCAAGATATTTGGTTGAGTGATAGGAGCTAGGTGCATCTTCGCGAGTTCCAAGAGCTGTCACCATAACAATACTTTCAACACCCGCGGCTTTAGCTTTTGCAATAAACGATCGGGTCATTCCAACATGTAAGTCTTCATGGCTTAAACCCTTACGCGGAGCGATACTACCAATTAAGTGAACTGCAACTTTGACATTCCTAAATGCATCATTTACTTGCGATGAGTCGTCAGACAAATTGCCCTGACTGATTTTGGCACCCAACTTTTCCAGTACATCGATGTCCTCTTTCTTTGCACCGGAATGAACGAGACAGCGAACATCCGCACCATTTGAGAGCAGAGAAGCAACCAAGTGACTTCCCAAAAAGCCAGTTGCACCATCGACAAGAATGCTTCCACGTCCTTGTAAGTTTGTTATCGATCTATTTGTCTGTGTTAACGCTTCAGTCATTGCACTCACTTACTTGCTTGTTTGTAATTTTTTCAAAAGATGCTTAATCAAGGTGACCTCGCCAACTTCATTTCCCTGGGCTTTGTGACCAAGATACTGTAGAAAATATCCGGCAACGGTCAGTGTAATACCCATTCCGAGATGCCCTGTCAAAAGTAGAAAAATGCCATAGAACGCTGCCGGTACGCCAACAATATGCAAGACTGCATTGACCGGATGTTTATGCCTACCTATATAGTCGATAATAAATTCTTTTGGA
Source organism: Candidatus Melainabacteria bacterium (assembly GCA_014380105.1). Taxonomy (GTDB): domain Bacteria; phylum Cyanobacteriota; class Vampirovibrionia; order Obscuribacterales; family Obscuribacteraceae; genus QKMZ01. Next base: position 284 of record JACMKL010000059.1, on the reverse strand, counting down.
CTCATAACTTCCTCGAAACTTCAGTTGACGGTCATTCAAAATAATATTAGCGAGCTGCCACTTCTTTCTGAACTTTAGAAGCAGCACTGTATTCTTTTTTGAAATATTCAAGTGTCTTGGGCATTGCCTGACTGAACGGAACACGTTCAGTGTAGCCAAGCTCGGCTTCAGCCTTCTTGATTGAGAAGCCTTGATTGACTCCAGCCAGGCGAAAAGCCGCCCGTGAAAAGCGAGCAAGTGATTTCTGCTTGTCGACAGGTAAAAGTGGTGCAAACGATGAAATT
>JACMKL010000496.1 GCA_014380105.1 Candidatus Melainabacteria bacterium | reverse complement strand
TGATGGCGATGCCGATCGCGCGATTTTTGTTGACGAGCGCGGCAATATGATCGAAACCGATTTGATGATTGGTGTGGTCGGTGCTGGGCTGATCGAACGCGCCGGTGGCGGAGCTGTCGTTTACGATTTGCGCGCCAGTCGCGCGGTTGGCGAGCATATTGAATCCTGTGGTGGGAAAGCCATTCGCACAGGCGTAGGTACGATGTTCATCAAGAACAACATGCTCGAACACAATGCCATCTTTGCTGGTGAGCTCTCGGGTCACTACTATTACGGCGACATGTACGATAGTGATAATGCACTTCGTACAATGATCGAAGTGATTAATCTGGTTGCTTCCAAAAACATTCCTTTGTCAGCCCATGTTGAGCCGCTTTCGCGTTATTCATCTAGTGGCGAAATCAACTTGCGCGTGGCTGGCATCGAAGAAGTTCTTGCTCACCTGGATGAAGCCATCACAGGTGGTGCCAAAGAGCACATCGATGGATTGTCTGTTAACTTCCCGCAGTGGTGGTTTGCTGCTCGGGGCTCGCAAACCGAGCCAGTTTTAAGACTAACGGTTGGTGCCGTCAGTCGTGAGATTTTGGAAGCACAAACAAAGCACTTGATCGGTGTCATCAATCAGTCTCAAGTACCTGCAATCGCTGAGTGCAACTAAAATTCTATGATCTTAGTCACAGGCGGGAGCGGCTACATTGGTAGTCAATTCGTCAGAACGTACTGTAAGCAAAAACCGCAAGAGAAAGTGCTTGTCGTAGACAACCTCGTCGAGGGGCATCCTGAAGCGCTGGAGGGACTTTCGAATGTTGTGTTGGAACGGCTGGATATTGACGATTATGATGGTCTAAAACGCCTGTTCTCGATGCACGAAATCAGAGCAGTTGTTCACTTTGCCGCCTTTTGCTATGTCGGCGAATCGCAGGAAGACCCTGGCAAGTATTACCAGAACAATGTTGCCGGGTCGATTAGCCTGTTTCGGGCGATGGAAGATTGCGGAGTGAGGAAGCTTGTATTCTCATCCAGTTGTGCCACCTATGGCACGCCAATCAATGTGCCAATCGATGAAAGTCATCCTCAAAATCCGATCAACGTTTATGGATTGACCAAGCATCTTGTGGAGCAAATTATCAAAGGATACGCCGATACACGAGGTTGGTCATACGCTGCATTGCGCTATTTCAATGCCTCTGGTGCAGATCGCTCCGGCGTTTTTGGTGAGAGTCATGATCCCGAAACACACATTATTCCATTAGCTTTGCAGGTCGCGGCAGGCAAACTTGATCAACTGCAAATTTTTGGCGATGACTACGATACCCCAGATGGTACTTGCATTAGAGACTATATTCACGTTGAAGATCTGGCTGACGCTCATATTCGCGCACTCAACAAGTTAGAGATTCAAGAAGGTGGAATAGCGATAAATCTAGGCACCACCTTTGGTGCTTCGGTTAAGGAAGTTGTCGATATCTGCCAGGAAGTCAGTGGTCGCAAAGTGAAGCATGTCTTTTGCCCGAGACGACCAGGCGACCCAGCTCGTCTCGTTGCCGACGCCACTAAAGCGTACGAATATCTTGGTTGGAAACCCAAACACGATTTGCGTTCAATTATCCAAACGGCCTGGACATGGGAAACTAATAAGCGCTACTAATCAAGATGCCTGCATGCGGCTTTTAGTCTTGTGCTGGCGGTGTCGTAATAAGCCAAAGCCAATTCAATTATTTCAGGTGCAAGACTTTCTAAAGCACCATCTTTTTCTCTGATTATTTTGCCCTGTTTAATAGATTGGGAATAATCGCCAGTCCCAGGTACTCCTGTGCCTCTGTGAAGGTCGTATGTTTCACTGAACTCGTGTTGCACTTCAAGAAAGTTTTTCAATTCGGCAAAAACTATTTCAGTCTTTTCGATCAGTTGATCGAAAGTAATGAAATAGCAATGCTGGGAATTTTCCGTTGCCTCAGCTAAATGACTCATCTTATCGAGGCGACGTCGATAATATTCCAGCGCATCTGTCTCTCCACCGACAAAGCCGTTGAGTAGATTTGGAAGTATTTCTCGATACATTTTTGTAATGCTTGACACCGATCTCCCCGGTTCGCGCAGTAGGAAAATGCAGTGGACATCGGGTCTTTTAAGAATGCTTAGATCAACAAAAAGTTCGTCATGAACAATTTTATCCATCACAAACGTTTCGCTCAATCTATTTTTGCCAAAAAATTCAGCATTTTTCTTGAGTAGATTATTCAGCGAATCATGCTTTAGATACTCAACCTTGGTTTCGCCGTATCCGACAATTTCAGGATTTGAATTGAGTATGTGCGTCAGTAGTGTCGAGCCGGATCGCATGTGCGCAAAAACAAACAAATATTTAAAAGGCGGTCTAAATGATTTGAGCCAGAAGCTTTGCATGCGCGTTTTCTAAATTATTGGTTTGCCAGGTTCGATTATATTCGAGCAAACCATCAGGACCCGATTTTCCTGCCTGGATTAAGGCATATGTGAAAAGCCGCTCAAGCTTAGAATATTATTGGCTGAGCAAAACAAGACCAGGCTCGAAATAAATGCAGTTGTCAATAATTCCTAGCCGCGTCTAATTAATAAGTAGAGCTTGTTGAGTCTAATTTGTTGTATTTTTAGACGTTCTCAAGCCTCAAAATATACGGAATCCAGAGCCTCTTTCGGCAATGCCAAGACGCACAGACATCTCGAAAATATTGATTATCGGCTCCGGTCCTATTCGGATTGGGCAAGCCTGCGAATTCGATTATTCCGGCACACAGGCTTGCACTGCGCTTCGGCAAGAGGGTTACGAGGTTATTCTCGTCAATTCCAATCCAGCGACAATCATGACCGATCCTGATGTCGCCGATCGGACTTACATTGAGCCACTGACCGTAGATTTTGTTGAGCAGATTATTGCCAAAGAACGTCCACAGGCTGTGCTTCCCACTATGGGCGGACAGACGGCGTTAAATATTGCAGTCGAACTAGCCGAGTCCGGCGTACTGGAAAAGTACGGTGTAGAGCTGATTGGGGCGACGCTCGAAGCCATTAAAGTCGCCGAAGACCGTGCTCTATTTCGCAACAAGATGCTCGAAATCGGTCAACCCGTGCCGCGTTCTTACATAGTGCATTCGATTCAAGAAATTCACAAACTTAAAAACGAGATTCCGCTACCAGCGATAATTCGTCCGGCTTTCACTCTTGGTGGTACCGGTAGTGGTGCGGCTGCTACTTTTGAAGAATTACTTCTCCAGAGTCAGATCGGCTTGGATGCTAGCCCTGTTAGTGAAGTATTGATCGAAGAGAG
>JACMKL010000495.1 GCA_014380105.1 Candidatus Melainabacteria bacterium | reverse complement strand
GCCGATGGATATACCGAGCCCACTTTTGCTGCTCGTAACTCTGACAGTATTCATAAAGACTTTTAAGCAGAATGCGGCCGGATTTCGACAATCCCCGGAAGGCTAATTGCTTCGGAGTTTGACACTCTACGCCATTCTCGGCACGATTTGCGAAGGAAATCTCGCAATGCATTACTCTGTCAACTTGCGTAATGACTGGCGAATCTAGCCTTCCCTTTATCCAGGAAGCAAGGACCTCTGTAGCCGGCAGAGACTGATCGGCTGCATGTAAATATTCAGCGAACGCCTCAATAATCACGCTCGGTCGTCCTTTCCAGTCACTGCTGTATCAAAGGTTTCCTTCTGAACCGACTATATCACGGTAGACAAGCGGTTAACGAACTTCCAATCCTTAATTCGTTGCCGTTGGTGATGTTATGTAAATTGCTGCCTGAAAGGTACGGAAAGCGACCACCTGCGGTCCTTCAGAATTGCGTCGCTCAAATTCTGAATAGTATCAGCCACTTCCTGATTAAAACTTTCCCAGTCATAAGAAGATGTATTAATAGGAGATATAATAGGGCTACTTGAGGTCGATACGACTCAAGAAACCTTTCCTCAAAATCAAGTTTTCGGTTGAATACAACCGTCTTGCGAAGACCCGTCTACTTTGGGTCAGACCGAGCGAAAGCCTCAAGTGAGTCGACCAAGAGTTTAAGAAGCATCACCCATCTCGGGTAATGGCTTTGTGTACGGTCCCGCAGAATTTATTCAATGCACCACGTAAAAAAATCTGGAGCAGGACAATCGTAAATACCGTTACCGGTCAGCAAAAGCTGCGCGACTACGCGCGGGAAATCGCCAAAGAAGTGAAAAACTTCAACGGTGACGTCATATCGTCGCGCTTGAATCACCTTCTTGATAAAGCCAATAAGCCTGGTCAATACCTGGGCAACGAATGGGGTGCAAGAAGAAAGCCTTTCCATTTAGCTGATGTCAGATTGTCAATCTGCTTCCCTGACCTGTACGAGTTGGGGATGTCAAATTTCGGACTGAAGATTCTCTATCAAATCGTTAATGACCGTCAAGGCATGATGTGTGACCGCAGCTATGCTCCTCAGGAAGATATGGAAGCTCTAATGAGAGCAGACCATCTCCCGCTCTTCGCCTGGGAATCTCGCGAGCCACTTGCCAATTTCGAACTGGTCGGTTTTTCTCTTCAGTACGAGCTGACCTATACCAACGTTCTCAACATGCTCGAGATGTCTGGAATTCCATTGCGCTCAATCGAGCGTGAATCAGTTTTCCCACTTATATTCGGTGGCGGACCTTCGTCTGTTAATCCAGAGCCGCTGGCAGCCTTCATGGACTTTTTCCTGATTGGTGACGGCGAGCATTCACTGCCGCATGCGATGGAAATCATTGCTGACTTCAAGCGCGAGAAGGCTGGAGTCGGCTATGTGGTTGGTGAAGAAAAAGCAGATCGCCGAGCGCTTTTGCTTAAGCTTGCTCAAGAAGTTCCAGGCATTTATGTTCCGGAATTATACGAAGTAAGAAATGATTCGCCAGCTCCAGTGCCAATTGTTGACGGCATTCCAACGAGAGTTAAACGTCAGACCGTAGCTTTGACTGATGAGAATCAACCCACTCAAGGAATTGTTCCGTACCTCGCGCTTGTGCATGATCGCGAAACATTGGAAGTGAGACGAGGATGCGATCGTGGTTGCCGTTTCTGCCAACCAGGTTATACATTCCTGCCTGTGCGAGAACGTAAAACAGAAGATTTATTGAGATTGTCCAAAGACGCTCTCAATCATAGTGGCAACGACGAATATTCAATGTTGTCTCTCTGCGTGAGCGACTACACCAGTCTCCATGATTCAGTTCGTGCCCTAAATGAGGAACACTCACAAAGACGCACGTCCCTATCTTTTCCAAGTCAGCGCGTCGATCGCATGAATTTAGATCTTGCCGAAGAACTCAAGGTTGTTCGCAAGAGTGGAATCACCCTGGCACCAGAAGCCGGAACCGATCGAATGCGTGCAGTCATCAACAAAGGACTGTCACACGAGCAAATCATCTCAGCCATTGAAGCGGCATTTCAATCTGGCTGGTCATCAATCAAGCTTTACTTCATGTGTGGCTTGCCTACAGAGCGCGATGAAGACCTTGATGGCATCCTCCAAATTCTTGCTGAAGCGACCAGACACTGCCACGCTATTCGCAACAAAGACCGCGTCAAATACAAGCGCGGCGTGGAATTTACCTGCACAATTTCAAACTTTGTTCCAAAGCCGTTTACCCCATTTCAGTGGGTCAAACAAATTACGGTTGAAGAAACGAAAAGACGCCACGCCGTTTTGAGAGACAAAATGCGCGAGTATCGTCTGAAAAACGTCACGCTCAATCTGACCGGTGCTGATATTAGTCAGTTGGAAGCTGTCATTTCGCGAGGCGACAGACAAATCGGCGAAATGATTTTCAATGCTTTCTCTCAAGGCGCAACTTTTGATGCCTGGGATGACAAATTCAAACCCAAACTCTGGCGCGGCGTAGCTGAGTCGATGGGATTAGATCTTGAAGAATTGGCTTGCACCGATAGAGAAGTCGGCTCCACGCAACCATGGGACGTCGTCCACATCGGACTGAATAACTGGTGGTTGGTCAAAGAGTGGGAGAAAGCATTAGCCACTCTCGAGACTGCTCCATGTACAGAAAACCTTTGCCACGCTTGTGGTGTTTGCACCGAATTATCGACCACACATCTTCTTGCCAATCCAAAAGTAGAAGTGATGAAGCGCAATCCGTTCGTCAAAGAATTGGCAGTAGTAGTCGGCAAAGACGAAGACAGCCATCCATCTCTGTTTTTTACTGCACCACCTGATGAGAAGCCAGTCGAAGGTTCTTGCAATATTCGCTTTGAATTCCACAAATTAGGCGACCTGCGCTACATTTCACACCTAGACCTGCAGCATCTCTTTGCTCGTGCCGCGCGCCGAGCTATGATGGCGGTCGCCTATACACAAGGTTTCAACCCTGCTCCAAAAATTGAACTGGCTCTTCCGCTTCCGCTGTTCCAAGAAGGAAAAGCAGAAGTGGCTGAAATAGAGCTTGTCTATGCGCTGGAACCATCTGAGTTTCAACGCCTCTTGAATGAAAAACTTCCTAAGGAAGTACAAGTTACAAACGCAAAACGAATTGAAAAAATCAAAGCATCGATCAATTCGCGCGTTAAGAGCGCCACTTATAGTGCGCTCGCTACAGGCATCAGCGAAGAAGTAGACGAGAAAATTACTCCTGAAGGTGCATTAGAACCCGTTCTAGCACCAACAGACAGAAATCAACTCGCCGCCTTCCTCAATGAAAGAGTTTTGGCACTTAAAAATGCCGACTCGCTCCCGGTCTTCAATGCGGACGGCAAATCGAAAGATATTCGTTCGGGAGTGACCTCAATTGTTGTTTCGGATAATTCCAATCCAACAATCGAGTTAACGCTGGCAACAGGACCTAGTCAGCACGTTAAACCAAGTGACGTTCTCGCGCATCTCGCGCCGAATATCACCTGGAGGATAACCCGCGAAGCCCTGAGAAGTGAGGGCGACATCGCGCTATATGAGGTTTGAAAAAAGGGGACGAACTGACGGCAGCAGAAATTTGCTCTTCAGCCCCAACTTATTTGCTCTTACAAGACAAAGAGGAGTCTTATGAAAAGGTCATTAGTTATCTCGGAAACCGACAACATCGGAGCAATCCTGGAAAACGAACGTGTGGTCGAATTTTTCGTTAATCGCGGCGAGCTACTGCTCGGCGACATTTACACCGCCGTCGTTGAAAATATCCTTCCTGGTATTGATGCCGCATTCGTTAATCTCGGCAAAGACAAAATGGGCTTTCTCCACGCCAATGATGTGCCTGGACAAGGACCACTAAAAGAACGTTTGGTGCCAAAACAAAAATTGCTGGTTCAAATTACAAAAGAACCGACCGGCCATAAAGGTCCACGAGTTTCAACCGCTATAAGCTTGCCAGGGCGG
>JACMKL010000494.1 GCA_014380105.1 Candidatus Melainabacteria bacterium | reverse complement strand
TGCGCTTGATACAAAAGAGCTAATTCGTAGCGGAATTCTTCCGATGGTCCTAGAGGAGAGTCAATTTGCTTGAGACCTTTGTTGATCACAGTCTCAGCTTCGGTAAATTTGCTCGAATGGCGATAGGTCTCTGAAAGTTTGTGCATCGCTATAAGTATGGAGCGGTGATCTGCACTGAGAGTTTTTTCGTAAATTTCGAGTGCACGTTTAAATTGCACTTCTGCTTCATCCCATTTCGCTTCTTTGACTGCGCAATCACCAAGGTGTTCGACTACCGAACCCAGATAATAGTGACCGGGATAAAAGCTCTTTTCGAGCAAGCCGAGCGCTCTTTGAAATTCTGCTTTTGCCGCCTCGATTTTGCCGGTATGAAGATACATCACGCCGATTTCATCGATTATCTCGCCAACTGTGTGATCACCTTCACCTAGTGCTGCGATCCGTTTATCAAGAGCTTGCTTGTAAAGTGATTCAGCCTCGGCAACCTGGCCGGCATGCAAACTTTCTTTTGCGCGGTGCCACAGGTCATTGGATTCAGCGAATGAAACAACAGTGGAAGATGTCAGTTTCTCAGTCATATCTCAATTTTCATAGGGAATAACGAATCACAGTATCATACACATTGAGAATTTCGTATTAAGAGAGGGATATCTTGAATCAACACACACAAACAGAGTCTCTCACTCAATCTCAACTGGAAATTATTGACAAGACAGTTGGATTCGTAGAAGAGAAACTCGGCGGCGATTCAAGTGGCCATGACCATTTTCACATTTTGCGCGTACGCAATCTTGCTGTTCGATTAGCTAAAGAAGAAGGTGCTAACGCATATGTAGTCGAGCTAGCAGCGCTATTGCACGATATTGCCGATTGGAAATTTCACGACGGGGACCTCACGGCTGGTCCAAGAGTTGCTCGAGAATGGCTTAAATCCCTGGGCGAGTCTGATGAAACAATCGAGAAAGTGGCAGGCATAATTTCCGAAGTTTCGTACAAAGGCGCCGGAACCAAAACTACGCCAACTTCTCTGGAAGGAAAAGTTGTTCAGGATGCTGACCGACTTGACGCAATCGGCGCCATTGGAATTGCGCGAACATTTGCGTATGGTGGGCGTTTTGAGCGTGTCATGTATGACCCAAATCAACCGCCACAAATGCATAAAGATTTTGAAGCATACAAAAACAGCAAGGGCACGACTCTAAATCACTTCTACGAAAAGATCTTGCTCTTGCAAGATCGACTTAACACAAACTCTGGGCGCAAACTGGCCGCCGAACGGCATAAATATACGGAAGAATTTGTTGAAAGGTTTCTTCGTGAGTGGGAAGGCGTCGATTAGGTGATGAGCTACAATTTACCTTCCAAAGTGGAAACCTTTTGAATAAATGATGTCGGTCGATCTAGCTAAGGGAAATGAGGAAAGTTAATGATGAATGATGGAGCGACCGGCGATGACCTCAAAGAGCGGATTCTTCGCAATTACAAGGGTAAAGACACTAGTGAAGAAACACGCCAGTGGTTGAGCGCGCTTGATAGCAATTCTTTAAATGTTGACGACGCACTAACAATCACACCTGCTGATGCAAATGATTACACTCCAGTTGCTGTGTTCATGGATTCTTTGTTTGATCATCTATCACGGTATGCCTCAGAATTTAGTGCAAATCCTAGTTACCAACAAATAAGGGTTTACTGCGAAAGACCAGGCGGAAATTTTGAATTTACCGATTACAGCAGATTTCCGACTGCTCTGAAATATATTCAGGGCCACGTCACAATGAACGACTGGGCGCTAGTTGTGCAGGCTTACGAGAAAAAGATTTTGGTGTTCGTAATTCCATCTGAATTGCTTATTGGCTTTAGACCTGGCGATCCAAGCCGCAAAGAATATATGCTGATTATCGAGTCGGGAAAAACAGGCAATAACGTTCGCACATTGCTTGATCGTCCAATTTCATCTCTACACGTGAGCCATCTTGCTCGTCGAATTTTTGGACAGCTCTTAAGAGTTGTTCGCGGCGAAGCCAGTGATGCAGAAGAATTTGCAATTGCTAAAACCGTTTCTGAATATGATCTAGAAACTGATCGTTCTTATGATGCAGATGAAAGCAAATGGTTACTTTCAGAAGCAGACTTTGAAGAATTCAGGAAACGATCTACGGCGACACCACAAGGTTCTCAAAAAGCTCCTCCAACACCCGCTGCGGCTTTTGCTGGCCCAGCGGCAAAAACGTTGCCACCTAGTTTGACTAACAACAATCAAGCTGTTGCGAAATTCTGCATGTCGGTGGTAGGAGACATTGATAATCTGACTTCCAATCTTGAGCAAATCGGCATGGCCGCAATGAAGCATGATGGCATGAAAGACGTTAATCAGGCAATGAAGCGTTCGCAAGCCTTGAAGAAGTTGAGAGACCATGTAATTGAATTCGCTGGCGACTGGGATCAAATTCTCAACGAGGGTAAATGATAGTCGAAGGCGGTCTGCCCTCAAAGGTAGACGATAAAGACCGTCCACTGAGAGAAGACGTGCGCATGCTTGGCAGTTTGCTGGGCAGCACGATTCGTCATTTTGATGGTGACGAAATATTCGATATCGTCGAACGTTTCCGGAAGCTTTGTAAGGCAATTCATACCGAACAAAGCAGCACTCGTAAAGACGAACTAAAAGCGGAATTGAAAGAGCTCGTTGAAAGTCTTGATGTTGAAACATCCGGAAAAATCATCAAAGCCTTTTTGACGTATTTTGACCTGATCAACATCGCGGAACAGAACCACCGTGTGCGGAGAAGAACTCAAAGAGAGCACGAAGCTAATGACCGTCCTGAGCCTGATTCGCTAAAGGGAATTTTTGAGAATCATAGTGAACGGATTTTAAAAATTATTCCAAAACTGGATATTCAAGTTGTCTTTACTGCCCATCCGACTGAAATTACCAGACGAACAGTTTTGATTAAGCAGTTGGATCTTGCTCGTTTACTTAAACGCAGAGATCATCCACCGCTTTCGCGAAGAGAAAAAGACGCTGTCGCAAATGACTTATTGAAAGTCGTAGAATCGCTCTGGATGACCGATCACGTCATCTACTTCAAGCCACAGGTTATGGATGAAGTAAGGTACGGACTCTATCATTTTGAAAATGTAGTCATTCGCGCAATTCTTGATGTTCATCAGGAACTCGTCAATCAATTGAAGGGCGACAATGATGATCCGGAAACTTTGCCTGTGCATCGATTTATAACTTTTGGATCTTGGATTGGCGGAGATCGAGACGGCAACCCGTTTGTGACGCCTGAAGTCACTCGTAAAACGATGCACTATCAACGGTCTTTAGTTTTGCGCCATTACATTAAAGAGATGGAAACGCTCTTCAATGATCTCAGTCATTCAAAAAACTGGGTGGATTTGGGCGAAGAATTTCAGAATTCACTTGCGGCAGATCGAGAACTCTTTCCAGATTTACAAGAGCGATATTATGACCGATATCAGCTTGAAGAAATCAGGCAGAAACTTCTGTTCATGCAGGAAAAGCTCAAGCGTGCTCAAGCTTTCTCCCTGAAAGATAATTCTTTCGATAATCATGCGTCTCCTGAAATTGGTGCATACACTCATCATTTACAGTTTCGTCAAGATCTACAGATTATTTATATCGCGCTTAAAAACCAAGGCTGTTTGCAGAGTCTGACAAATCTCAGAAAAATGATTTATGCAACTGATATTTTCGGCTTTCACCTTGCCAAACTCGACCTGCGTCAACACAGCGAGAAGCATGCAGATGCGCTTGCTGAAATCGTTGACAGCATGAAGCTTTTGCCTCAACCGTACAAAGAGTTGTCTGAAGAAAAGAAAGTCGAATTTTTGGCTCGAGAAATTGAAAATCCCCGCCCACTTATTTCGGCAGAACTGAATTTTTCAGAAGAAGTGAATGAAACGATTGAAGTTTTTCGAACGATGAAATCGTTGCAGGAAAAGTTCGGCGTCGAAGCGGTCGATACTTATATTGTTAGTATGACTCGAAATATGAGTGACTTGCTGGCTATCCTTCTGTTTGCAAAGGAAGCTGGCTTGTATGTACCTTCAGGCAATAGCGAGCGCACCATCAGCGTTGTTCCACTATTCGAAACTATCGAAGATTTGCGCAAGGCACCACTTATATTCGAACAGCTTTTATAAGTGGACGCTTATCGTAATTACTTGAAGCAACGAAATAATCTTCAAGAAGTAATGATTGGTTATTCGGACAGCGGAAAAAGTGGTGGCATTGTCGCCGCCAACTGGGAATTGTACAAAGCCCAGAGAGCTCTTGTAGAACTGGCAGAGAAAGAAAATATCGAACTGATGCTCTTCCACGGACGTGGCGGCACAATTGGTCGCGGCGGCGGTCCTACACACCGCGCCATTCTGGCTCAACCCGAAGGCACTGTAGACCACCGCATCAAAATAACTGAACAAGGCGAAGTAATTGCTGCCAAATATGCACTAAATGATATTGCAGTTCGAAATTTTGACAGATTGGCCGTAGCCGTCATTGAAGCCAGTCTCGATAATCCTGAAAGCGAAGACGAAAAGCAATTTAAGGCACGCGCAGAACTTTTGGAAGATTTTTCTGTTCGCTCATTTAATGCATATCG
>JACMKL010000493.1 GCA_014380105.1 Candidatus Melainabacteria bacterium | reverse complement strand
TCTGGCGATTGGGTGCGGTCGCTATTCCTGTCGATGTTCGCATCACAGCTGCAGAACTACAGAATATTGCCAAACGCTTGAAGGCAAAAATTCTTGGTGGTTCAGTTCGTAATGTTCCGGAATTTATGAGTCAGCATGCCAGTCTCGAGAGTGATGGGATCACACTCGTAGATATTTCGGCATTCCCTGAAAAGGCAGGAAGTGGAAGCGCGATTGGTTATGGAGACGTCATTGACCTTGATGCTCCGGCTTTTATTATTCTCACTTCCGGAACGACCGGAGTGCCAAAAGGAGCGGTGCACGATCTCGGCTCATTCATGGTCAATATTGTCGATATTGGCAATATGGCAGGGGTTGTTAAGGAAGAACGCGGTCTTCTGCCGCTTCCTCTCAGCCACATTTTTGGCTTAGGTGTAACTCTTGTTTGTTTTGCCTTTGGTGCAAGCGTAATATTTTGCGATATGTCTGCTGATGGATTTTTTGCGTGCATCAACAAATACGATCCTAATATTCTCGTTGGCGTTCCAACTATTTATGGTGCGATATTGGGCTTGCCGGAGGGCGCAGTCAAGCTGAAATCGGCTCACTTACTTCTTTCCGGCGGGGCACCACTGCCAATTTCAATGGCTCAAGATTTTGAAAAACGTTTTGGTAAAAAGATAAATAACGGCTACGGTTCAACTGAATCTAAAATCATCGCGCTCAATTTGGATGGTCCGACCGAATGTGTTGGGCGTCCTATTCCATCTGTAAAGGTGGAAATTATTGGTGAAGACGACCAGGTTTTGGCTGAGGGTGAAACCGGCGAGATCACGATGTCTGGTATAAACAACATGTTGGGCTACGTTGATAATCCGGAAGGAACAGAAAAAGCTCTGCGAAACGGCAGATACTACACAGGCGATCTTGGTCATCTAAAGGACAATCAAATTTTTATCTCCGGACGTGCCAAAGAAATGATTGTAGTAGCTGGCAATAAAGTCTTTCCAATTGAGGTAGAGAGCGTTTTGTTGAAACATGAAAATGCCACAGAAGTTGGCGTCGTCGGTGTTCCGCACAAAAGTCTCGGACAAACTGTCAAGGCGTTTGTTGTTATCAAAGACGAGCGCTTGAGCAAAATGCTCACCGCTGGTGGTGACGAAAAGAAATCTGCGCGTGAAGAACTAATTTCAAACTTCAAGAATTACTCAAAAGAAAACTTGAAGCGCGAATTGCGCCCAATGGAATGGGATTTCAGACCAGCCGACAAGCCATTACCGAAAACACTGTCCGGAAAATTAGACAAGAAAAAGCTGGAAGAAGTCAGCGTTTAGGCGCTATGACATAGTCTTTCGCTTGTGCGTCGGTTCCTTGGCCGCTTGCTCTACGGCTTGCTCAAATTCAAGCGCTGTCTGGTAGCGGTCATTTGGATCTTTAGCCAGAGCCTTTAAAATCACCAGTTCTACTTGCGAATCCGGTGCGTACTCTGGTCTTGAAGCTGATATCGGTGGTGGTGCCTCAAATAATTGTTTAGTTAGAATAGATTCTGCTGTTTCGCCCTCAAACGGCACTCGTCCTGTCAGTAATTCAAACAGGATGACACCTAATGCATAGAGGTCTGCGCGGGCATCAATGGCGCGGTCTTTCAATTGTTCCGGTGAAATATAAGCAGGTGTTCCAATCAGTTTTCCGGTTTGCGTCAGTCTCTGTGCTCCTGCCACCAGGTAGGCAATACCAAAATCTAAAATTTTGATGCGCTGATTTGAATGTTTTACAGCCTCAATCAAAATATTGTCTGGTTTTAGATCGCGGTGAATAATGCCAGCCGCATGCGCTTCGCCAAGCCCTCTGGAGACTTGAATTACGATATTGGCAGCTGTTTTCAAAGGCACGGGTCCGTGCCTATCTAGAGCCCGTCTCAACGATTCACCAGGAACGTATTCCATGACCAGGAAAGGCTCGTGATTATTCAGTAATCCGCCGTCATAAACACGAATAACATTCGGGTGATTAAGCTGAGCCGTAAGCTGGCATTCACGTTTAAATCTTTCATTGGCGCGCTCATCGCTTGCAAGCCAAGCTTGCATGACTTTGATTACGACTGGGCGCTCGATTAAGTTATCAAAAGCTTGATAAACAACTGCCATGCCGCCCTGGCCGATGATTGACTGGATTGTATATTTGCCGCCAATCGTTTTACCGAGCAATCTTTGCGCATCTGCGTGCGAAACTCTGGCTCTAAGTCTCGGCTCAGCACTCATTGGCAGGCGCAAACCATCGATCATGCAAAAATTTGCTTCGTCAGGATATTGACGCCCGCAACTTTCGCAGCGTTTAACTTCGGGAATTACATCTACCTGAGTAGTTGCTCCAACCCGATTTTCTCCCTCATAGTGAAACGCGCACCCATCAAAAGGGCAATGTGTAGCACCTAGAGGTAATATGCGATTGCACAGTACGCAGCGACGGCTCACGTAAGGCCCCCCGGGCCTGATATTTTCTATTTGACCACCCAATTAATCCGTCGCAAAACGACAGACCCCAAAATTATCTTACCCAAACCAAGCAGACCTTCTGCGCCCACGATCCACTCACCTTTGAGATACTGTAATCAGGTTGTCCGGGAGCTTCGGTCCGATGCACGCGGCAGACATTTTCAAAACTTTTCTGGTCTGCGGCGTATTCGTTTGCGTTTACTCGTCTTCGTTTGCACTGGCGCAAAATGATCCAGGACCAAGTGATCCGACCATGCAGACTCCGGAAGATCCTAACCCTGACCACATTGGGTCAGATGCAAATTCTCAGAGTAATGACATGGATGTGCCGCCGGCCCAGACACCTTCAACAGTTCAAGAAGAGCCTCGCAATAACAATGAGACAGCGGATGTTTCCCGCACGGAAGCAGTTGCTGCACCCGCTTCGCCTGATGCTGGAAGCACACCTGCTGAGCCTGAAACTGGCGTGCCTGGTCTTTCAAAAGAAAATAAAAAGGTCCTGGAAAGTCTGAAAGAAATCTTTCCCGTTAACGGAAATCCGTTGAAAGATTTGTTCACTCCTCAGCCGCAATACATAACTCCGCAAACACTTATGAATCCACAACCTGCGGCGCCACTTACGGGTGAAACTAATCCATTGAAAGGACTTTTCACCGCTCAACCTCAATTCCCCACTCCTCAGACCTTGATGAATCCGCACCCTACTCCTGACGCCACCGATCCTAATCATCTGAAGGGAGTCTTCACCGCCCAGCCGCAATTTCCCACACCGCAAACTCTCATGAATCCCCATCCGATGCCTCGTTACTACGTAAAAGAGCGCCTCCCAAATGAATTTTTTGAGCCAATTGCGGCTTCTGCAAAATCTATCAAAGACAAAAATCCGCCAAATCAAGATACTGCTGCCGCCGCAGCAGCTGCTGCTCAAGTCGCTAAGGAGCGTGGTGATATGGCCGCTGCGACCAGTAATTCTTTGCGGCAGGCTGTCCAGATGATCAATGCCGCCCACGAAACAGACGCCATTGGAATTCTAGAGCGCGTCATGGTGCAGTCACCCAATAATTACCAGGCTTACTATTTGAAGGCTGTGGCGTTGGTGAGAATGCGAAGATACGGCGATGCGCGCAATGTCTATAAGACAATTTTGCAATCTTCTCCTGATATGGCGTTGAAGCGATTGGCAGAAGAGGGTCTGGCTAAGTTAGGACCACAAGGCTGACAGGGCTAAGGGATTCTTAAATAGTGGGTGGATGTCAAGAAATAGGACTATGCTTGCTGTAAATCTATTCAAAGGCTCTGAACGCCATATGAACGCTTCTATTGATTCAAGCGACACGCTTACAAAAAATGCTACTCCTGATCAACTGAAAGTGGCCTTTATCCAAACTTGCCTTTTCTGGATAGCGAGGCATTTTGTCTCCGGTATGGTTCTTTATTTCATCGCCAATCAAATTCCTGGATTAATGGTGAAAGCTGGACTGTTGATGTGCGTGGGCGTTTCAGTAATGCTTTCGATCTCCTGGATATTGTCTATCTCAATTTTTTCGACTATTTTTTCACTTGGTCTGTGTGCCTACACACTTGTGAAAAATCCAGATGGATTTTATTCCGGCGAAGACGTTTTTCCAAAAATAGGTGTTCCTAAAAGGCCTGCCTCTCGGGCGGTAACCATGCTTTGTGGATTGCTGTTCAATATGGTTATTTTCAAAATGGTCTGCAGTTTTTATCCACAATTCGTAGTTGTGGATGGCTGGCAGCCGGCATTTTTAACCGTGCTTTTGCTATTTTGCTGCAACCGGTTGATCGATATTCCACAGTCTTTCGCGGTCAAAAAATGTTTGACCGAAAAGGTAGATTCGACTCCAGTTCAAACGTCTGATCTGAAAGAATAGAGTAATTAGATTACTGCGGTCTCACGATAGGCGCCGTGCACTTCGCGCATGGCATCGCAGATTTCTCCGACCGTCGCATATGTTTTGACGGACTCAAGAATTACTGGGAAAGTATTTCCGTTTGCACGCATAACTTTTTTCAGTTTTTCGAGAGATGCTTCTACTTCTGCGTTGTTGCGTTTCGCTTTCAATTCTTTCAATCTTTCGACTTGTCTTTTCTCAAATTGTGGACCAATTTTGAGAATCTCAATCTTCTGTCCTTGCGCTTCTTCTGTCAATCCGTTGAGGCCGACAAAGACGCGATCATTGCTGTCTAATTTTTGTTGGAAACGATAAGCAGAGTCAGCGATTTCTTTCATGAAGAAACCTTTTTCGATACCAGGAATGACACCACCAATTGCTTCGATTTTGACGAAGTATTCTTCAGCTTGACGCTCTAATTCATCTGTCAGCCATTCGATGTAATATGACCCGGCAAGCGGATCCGCAACAGCTGTTACGCCTGTTTCGAAGGCGATGATTTGCTGCGTGCGCAACGCAATGTGAGCTGCCTTCTCGGTTGGCAATCCCAATACTTCGTCCATAGAATTTGTATGCAGAGATTGCGTACCACCGAGCACTCCTGCGAGCGCTTCGATTGCTGTGCGAACAATATTGTTTTCAGGTTGCTGTGCAGTCAGGCTGCAACCAGCAGTCTGGGTATGAAAGCGAAGCTTGAGCGAGCGCTCGTCTTTGGCACCATAATGATCACGCATGCGTTTCGCCCAGATTCTTCGAGCTGCCCGATACTTCGCAATTTCTTCAAAGAAATCGATGTGTGCGTTAAAGAAGAATGAGAGGCGTGGCACAAAATCGTCGATCTTGAGACCGGCTTCAACACCAGCGTCGACGTAAGCAAATCCATCTGCAAGCGTGAAAGCAAGCTCTTGCGCGGCTGTCGCACCAGCTTCACGGATGTGATATCCAGAAACGGAAATGTGATTCCATTTCGGAACTTCATTTGTACAAAAAACCATCATGTCCTGAATCAGTTTTACAGCCGGACGTGGTGGCAAGAGATAAGTCTTCTGCGCAATGTATTCTTTGAAAATATCATTTTGAAGAGTACCGTTGAGCTTCTTCAAGTCGAATCCGCGGTTTTGCGCATTAGCCAAGAACATCGCAAAAACAATCACAGCCGGACCATTAATCGTCATTGAAGTCGATACTTGATCGAGTGGCAAACCGTTATACAAAATTTCCATGTCTTCAAGACTGTCGATGGCGACGCCGCAAACGCCAACTTCACCATGTGATTTTTCATTGTCCGAGTCATATCCCATCAAGGTAGGCAAGTCGAACGCCGTCGATAAGCCAGTTTGACCTTGAGACAATAAATATCTGAAGCGAGCATTCGTCTCTTCCGGACCGCCGAACCCAGCGAATTGACGCATGGTCCATACTTTGCCTCGATACATAGTTTCGTGAATGCCACGTGTGTACGGGAAAGTGCCAGGATCATTCAACTTCTCTTCATAAGTCCAATCTTTCAGGTCGTCTTTTGTGTAGACGGGCTTGAGCGGTATGCCGGAGAGAGTTTCAAATTCTTTCTCTTTCTTCTCGGTCTTTGGTTTTGCCAGTTCTTTGACCATTTATCCGCTCTCCCGAGTGTCTTTAATTTCGCTAACAAATGGCTCAAACCGAGCCAACCGAATTTATTTATAGTTTCGCCAAGTCTTGCTCGACGCTCTAAATAGGCTGTACCGCCTAATCTGGAGAAAAAGTACCTGGAATGGCACTTTGAGTTATGATCTCCAATTGTCAGTCTACAACACAGATACGACGCTGTAATTTTTTCATAATCGAGGTGCTTTTGTCATGACATCGGCGACACCAATTCAGGAAAGCAAACTTTCCGGACCTGAACTTATCAAAGCAATCTTGCAAAGCAAGGCTTCAATTCAGGTCAAGGCGCCAAGGGGCACCTCACTGAACACCAAGGGATGGGTCCAAGAAGCAGCATTACGTATGCTCTTGAACAATCTTGACCCGGAAGTGGCAGAGCGACCTGAAGACTTGGTCGTTTACGGCGGCTCGGGTAAGGCAGCGCGCAACTGGGACTGTCTGAAGGCGATTGTGAAGGAACTTACTGAGCTGGAAAACGACGAAACTCTTCTCGTCCAATCAGGGAAGCCTGTCGGCAAGTTTCGCAGCCACGAAGATGCTCCTCGCGTTTTGATCGCTAATTCCAATTTGGTTGGACATTGGGCCACCTGGGACTACTTCCGTGACCTCGAGCGTAAAGGGCTGATTATGTTCGGTCAGATG
>JACMKL010000492.1 GCA_014380105.1 Candidatus Melainabacteria bacterium | reverse complement strand
GCTGTATCAGGTGATACGCCGATATCTTTCAAGGTTTTGATCCAGTGGACCATTTCATCCAAAATAGATGTATCTACTGTGGTCTCAGCTTCTTCTGTTTGCTGCATTACAAATATATCTCCGTCATCAAACTGGTGTGACAAGTTCGCTGATCCTAACTAGGTTCAGTCCGAATTCCTAGTGGGTCTGATTAATAAGACCCGCATTCCGCAACACTTGCTGAAGTAAAGAGCCAAAAATAACAAAAATCCACTTATTTAGATCTCAAGCTCATCATCAATTTAGGCAAGCTCAGTGCTCGTTGACAATCGTCGCAATCGCTTCAAAAATGCTGGGTCCACGAGGCAGACACCGTCCTGACAATCAGCACCGGCGACTTTGCCCAATAACTCCGCTTCATCGGTCGACAACATACCGGACAGGCTGACATTGCCCTGTGCTTGCCTTTGAGCTGATGAATCCAGAACAATTCTGGCAATCCCCGGGTCAAGCCACACAGCTCCGACTCTCACCGATCGGATAGCAATTTCCAAATTTGCAGCAAGGTCACCTTTGAGCACATATCCATCAGCGCCTGCATCTAATGATGCAAATATATCTCTGGCATCATCACTAGATGTGAGCATCAAAATCTTGCAATCAGGCAGCGATGCCTTGATCTTGCGCGTCACTTCAATGCCGTTTAAGTGTGGCAATCCAATATCAACAAGAGCCAGAGCGGGTTTGAGACTGAGCATAGATGCTATTGCAGAACTGCCGTCTTCTGCCTCACCAACAATTTCAAAATCTTCAAATTTTTTGAGAAAATGCCGCAAACAAGTGCGAACAACCCGGTCGTCATCAACGAAAAATATTTTCGTTCGATTTGTCATTCCGGTTTCCTCGCATAGGCAAGACTCATTGCTTGAGTCCCTTTAGCACCACCGGCGCCACCATCACTGTCTGCTATTTGCTTGAATAAATCTCGCGCCAGTTTCGTACCTGGCAAATCGTCTTCCGAACTTTCCAAATTCTCAAAAACAAGGCGCAGATCTTTTAGCATATGTTTTAACGCAAACCCTGGTTTGAAATCTGATTTAAGAATTCGTGGTCCCAAAGTTGATAATGCCCAGGAACCACCAGCGCCAGACGCCAAAACGTCAACAATCAATGACGGCTCGACCCCCAGGCTCCGGGCCAGGCTAAAAGACTCACAGACAGAGACCATATTGACCGCACATAGAACTTGATTGCAGAGCTTAAGCGCCTGACCTGCGCCTGCTGGACCACAGTGCTGAATATTATTGCCCATCTTTTCGAGCGCCGGTTTTGCCTTCAAAAACGCACTCTCTTCGCCACCCACCATGATGGTGAGAGTGGCGTTGCGCGCTCCAACATCGCCACCGGTGACAGGAGCATCGAGAAATGCGATTTCCTTTGCTTGGAGAAACTCACTTATGCGCTTTGCCGACTGCGGACCAATCGTCGAAAAATCAATGACCACAGACTTCTTGCCCGCCCACTTCTGGACACCTTCGGCACCGATTATCACTTCTTCGACGTCCGGTATGTCGCCCAAACAAGTGAAAATCAGATCCGCGTCCTTGACCGCGTCTGCCAAAGACTTTTCGCAACGACCACCGGCTGCGGTGAGCGCAATGGCGCCGCGTTTGCCCGCCGTACGATTCCAACCAACCACTTCCATTCCGGATTTGGCTAAATTGACCGCCATTGACTCGCCCATCAATCCCAGACCGAGAAAAGCTGCGCGTGGCTGTCGAGAACCTTTAGTCATTAGAAACTCCAGTGACACCTTTCCCCAGATTTTCGCAGATCTGGCTAAAAAGTCCTAAAACCAACACCCGCTTGGCATCCCTCTAAAATACAAACCGATAATGGTAGTAGATGGGAGGGTGAAACGTTCAAGACGAGCAAAAACAGCAAGAACTGGACGGGCGAAGCTTTTCAGCACTGGAACCATTTACTTTTAAAAGCATCTCTTGAATGGAGGGCTCGAAATTGTCAGCAACTATTCACATCAGAGCCTTCTAGTCCGGGTACGAATCAGGTAGTAACTATCCTCGGAAATACACGATGAAGAAAATACTTTCCGTCGCAATTGCTCTGGGCTTTGCTCAACAATTTGCGTTTGCTGACGAACCAGTCGCTCAAGGTGTAAAGAGTACTGTGCAAATCAAGGCCAATACCCAGCAAGTTTGGGACGCCGTTCACCATGAGCGCTCTGTTGATCCTGATTTATCGTATTCGAAAGTGATTGAGCAGAAAGGCAGTCGCATTCTCCTGGAGCAGAAGTTCAATTCTATTCCTGTTGTAGGCGATGCGACCTGTCTTTTGGTGCAAGAAGAGACACTACTCAAACGCATCGATTACAAAATGGTCAAATCGGACAAATTTAAAGAGATGTTCGGCAGCTGGACTCTCGAAGAAAAACCTGGCGGAATTACGGCTTTGTCACTCCATTCAGTGCTTGATACAGGATTGCCATTTTCTCAGGGGATGGTCAACACGACTCTGAAAGGCAAAATCGACAAACGACTTGAAAGAGTGAAAGTGGCGGCAGAAGCAGTCGCATTGAAATCACAAAAGCCATAAAAATACGGAGGATACTATGCAAATTCGGCATACAAAACCAGTAGTGGCGTCTTTTTGCTTGTGCCTTCTTGGCAGTGCGGCATTCAGTCAATCCATACTTAATCAAAGCAAAGATGATTTGCTCAAAGATTTCGCAGCGACCAGCGGTGGCACCACAGGCGGAGCTACTCCAAGCGGAGGCACCATCACTGGGACCGCACCACCGGGCGCTCCACTCGACCCTGCGAGCCCTTCGGTCGCCTATCCAAATTATCAGTTTCCAGCACAGAGTAAAAGCGTTGTGCAGCGACTAATTGAAGGCGCCATGTCAGCAGTCAATGTCAGCAACACTAACGATAACGGCACCAATATTAAAGTACCTTTCGTCAATGTCAACGTGGGCGGACGAGACAGTAAGCTGCGAGTGAAGGCGCCATTTTTAGATCTTGATTCTGCCAATGGCGTCAATGTCAAAGCGCCATTTATCAATATCAATAGAGGCTTCAACGGCAATTCTTGTTACCCGCCACTTACTAACAGCGGAAACAATTACTCACAGACAGCACCACAGACAGCACCACAGACAATACCAAGCACCCCGCCGTCCGGGAATTATCCCTAATTCATTTCAGCTTCGGACTGTGAGCATCAATCCAACCGATGACACCGAGAGTAATGTCATCTCTAAATTGACCTGCTTCAAAAATCAAATGCTCAGTTTTACCCAGCAATACAAGCGTTTTCTCAGGCGTGATCAGGGTTTCAAACAAATCATATGTGCCAGTTTTCTTGACTAATTTGTCTTCCTCTCCCTGAAAAAGAATTACAGGAATATTTTTGATCTTCTTTGCGGCTGTAATATTCTCAGACATAAAAGAACTAAAGTGCAGAAGTTCTTTCGGTGTCATTTTCAAACGAGCTTTAGGATCATGCATCCACGCTTCACGCAACTCGGGCTTGTCTGTTGCTTGATTGACGACTGACTCTAGATTCATCGGTTTATTTGGATTGGTTAATAAGTGCATGCCGACTTTAAAAGCAGTGGTGGCAGATTTGTGTCTTGTTGCTGCCGGTACTGAACAAATCAATCCATTCATCAATTCAGGACTTTCTGCTGTCAATCTGAGTGCAATCGCACCACCCATGGATTCACCCAGGACAAACAATGGAAGGGTTGGATAGTCGCGTCTGAGTAGACTAATAATTTTTTTGAAATCAGCGACACAGCGATCCATGTCTAAATTATCTTGTCCACTGGATGCAAGATAAGATCCAAAACCGCGTACATCGAATGAAATAGAGACAATTCCTTCCGGCGAAACACGTCTGGCGAAGGACTCAAATGAGCGGTGATGTAACCCTAAGCCATGTATGCAAACTACAATTGCTTTTGCTTTAACTTTCGGGTCTGCCCACACCCATCCCGGCGCTTCGGTTTGACGAAATTGCCTGCGCCAGGGGCACAAAGGCAAATCGCCTTCTCCATTTGTAAGCGGCAGATACTCACTCTTCCCAACCAATACTGAGTCGCCATGATGGAATTGAGCAGTGTCACCAATTCCGAAAAGCATACTGCGCAGCGCTAATTTCTCCTTTTCGTCGTCGCCTTCTGCTGTCACTAGCTCCTTAACTAAGCGGTCATAATTTGTCTGCCGAAAAATCCAAATGCTTTTTTCGTAGACACTGCGCGAATCATTACTGCGCTGTACAGCTTCGTAAGCATCCGACAATTGTAAGAGTGCCCAACCAAACTCAAGGTCGTCTGCACCGTAAAGGTCGCGGTCGAGTTTCGCCAGCTCTTCAAATGTTTTTGCCGCATTATCGAAATCCTTAGCCTTCTGGTAACAGGCTCCAAGTCCTTCTAAAGCCAATCTAGCAATTACACCGGCATCTTGTTTTGTGAGTAATTTTAGACAGCTTTTAAAATGAGCTTCTGCTTGTTTGTAATTATTCTGCTTAAGCAAGCATTCAGCTCTGGCAAGCATTAGAGTAGCGTCCGTACAACGCTCATAGGCTGGAAATCTTTGACTTTTGTCTAGAACCTTCAGTGCCTCTGCATATTCATCTCTTCTGTAATAGCATGATGCCAGATCAGTAAGAGTGGCTCTAGATTCTGACTTTGCGAGCTCAAGAAATATGCTCAAAGCTTGATCAAGGTCATTATTATCTAGAAGCTTAATTGCGGACTCGCGATCAAGATTTGATATTACGCGCGCGGGCTTTTTGAACTGGTCCTTCGAGTCAGATGAAGGAGCAGCACTTACAGAGATTGGCGTTAAAAGTGGAGATGAGAGAAGAGTGAAAAGAGCGAGTCCAACAATCGACAGATTCCGAAAGAGACTTAGCTCAGGGCTGAATTTTGTCCGGAAATACTTCATTTCTCTGCTCTCTAATGTTCGATGGTTTGTATTTTACCAACTTTCTTTCAGACAAATCCGAGCCTAAGTGTGAGCCAAAATGCTGAAATAGTGAGGGTTTTACACGAAAGAGAGTGCGGGAAATACGTAGTAATTACAATACAATTTCCCAAAATAAATCAGGACCGATCCGCAAACCCAAATACAGGGAGGATATTCCAGCCTTAGCCAAAACGATTTACAAGGCGCCAAGCGATTGCCAAATCGACGTGTTTAACTTGCTTATGCGCCAACAGCGCTGTTATAACTGAGTTAGCCATTCCTTGCACGACGGCCTCATGAACATCACACGGTTATTTCCGCTTACCTTTTTGGCAGCTGCCATCTTCGCTTTCATAGCGATGCCGGCTGATGCCAGAAATTATTATGTGCGTGAAACTAAAGGCACAGTGGAAATTAAGGGCTGGGAAAAAGGCCTTCTCAAAAGAAATCCAAATCTAAAACGCTGGCACTGGAACCCGATCACTGCGAACTACAATCGCATGAAACCAATCGTGCCTGGTAAAGATCCATGGAAAGTAGCAAGACAACATCGCAAAGACAGAAGTGCAATGCGCCCCAATGTGCAACGCTACATGCGTCCTAATCACATTGGCATGCCAGTTGCGCGCAACAGCGATGGCAGCCACCGTCAAAATCCTTCCGTCAATAATCCACTGGTTTCACACGGCACAGATAACGCCCAATATCGCCATGATGTTGATGCTCGTTTGAGTAGACAGCGCACGGACACTCAACTTGGAATGCGTAACACAAATGCTGATTTGTCCTGGCGAAACAACGATGCGCATTTGCACAACAACGGACAACTGGCACGCAGAGGAGTTGACGCCAGATTAGCTAATCACGACGTCAACGGACAGCTTTCTCTAAATGAAGTGAACGCGCAGCTCGGCAGCCGTTCCGCTTCCGGAAAATTAGCCATGCGTGGTCTCGACGGCAAATTGCTCTCTCAAAACATTGCACACCCGTCCACTCAAACAGTTTCAGCCGAACTGGTGGCACCAGTAGTCAGCAAATACTCCTTTGACTATCGTGGCAATAAAGAACTCGGCTTTGACGACGCACCAACGTTTGTAAGTGGCTCACAGAGCATCAAGAATAATGTCTACGGCAAAATTGCCGGCAGAAAATACCAACGCGCAAATGTGAATAATACTTTTGCTAAAAGCTATAAGCAGAGCAGTTATTAACTAATTTCTGAAAGCCTACTTTTTATTTGGCTGGAGAAAGTTCTTTAACGGCTGCAAGCGCAGTCTTGAGGTCGGCGAGCAAATCGTCGATATCTTCGATACCAACTGAGAGTCTTACCAATCCATCAACAAATCCGCGTGCTTCTCTTTCTTCACGAGGAACAGCACCGTGGGTCATAACGGCTGGGTGCGTCATCAATGATTCGACGCCTCCTAGACTTTCAGCAAGCACAAACAATTTGGTTGCGCCCATTACTTTCTTAGCATTGTCCAGTCCGCCTTTCACAACGAAAGTGACCATGCCGCCGAATCCACGCATTTGCGTTTTAGCAAGTTCGTGTTGTGGGTGCGAAGCCAATCCTGGATAAAGTACACGTTCTACAGCAGGATGACTTTCGAGGAATTTAGCAACTTCCGCCGCATTTTTCTCATGAGCTTGCATTCTGATAGCGAGGGTTTTGACGCCGCGCATAGTCAGGTAGCAGTCCATTGGTCCTGGTGTTCCGCCAATTGCGTTCTGGTGGAATTTGACTTGCTCGTACACTTTTTCGTCGTTGGTGATAACGGCTCCGCCAACTACATCGCTGTGTCCGCCGATGTATTTAGTAGTGCTGTGGACAACAATGTCGATACCGGCATCGAGTGGATTTTGCAGATAAGGGCTGGCAAAAGTATTGTCGATGACAGTCAAAATTTGTTGTCCTTTGGTGCTCTTTTTCTTTGCAATCGCAGCCAATGCTTTCATGTCGACAAGGCGAAGAAGAGGATTGGTTGGGGTTTCAAACCAGAGCATCTTGGTGTTTGGTTTAATTGCCTTTTCGATATTTTCTGGATTTGAGCCATCAACATAAGAGAATGTTAGTCCATATCTGGTCAAGACTTTCTCGAACAAACGGTAGGTGCCACCATAGACATCTTCTTCACAGACGACGTGATCTCCGGACTGGAGAAGGTTCATCGTAGCTGAAGTAGCGGCCATGCCTGAAGCAAAACACAAGCCGAAACTGGCATTTTCAAGCGAGGCGAGGCAAGTTTCTAAGGCAGTGCGTGTAGGGTTGTTGCTACGTCCGTACCAGTAGCCTTTTGATTTGTACTGGTCGAGTTCTTCATGCACATATGTAGATGTGAAAAAGACTGGTGTATTAACCGCGCCTGTAATTGGCTCTGGTTCTTGTCCGGCGTGGATAGCGCGCGTTGAAAACTTCATTACTTTGCCCCCAACTTAGTTTTTTCTTTTTTGTCTTTGACTGAAATTATGTCGGCTAAATCATCCTGATTGCCAACTGCCTCACGCAAGTGAGTCATGATATCGAATTTTGTAATTACGCCTACAGCCTTGCCTTCTTTGGTCAACACAACCATGGCATTGCCCAGACGGAATGTCTTGTAGAGCATGTCTATTTCTGTGTTTACATCCAGCTGCGGGAATGGTCTGCCCATGATGGAATTAACAGTTACTTTAGCCGGATCTTTGCGCTCGTAGACCACTTGCATGGCGACGAGATCGTTGATGTGACCGACGTTTTGACCATCTTCGGTGACAACCGGAATTTGGTCGACTTGATGGGCTTCCATCAATTCGATCGCGTGCTGAATTGTTTCTCCCGGGCTGACCACAATCATGTCCGGCAATTTACCGCGCTCGCGTTTGCGCTCGAGTAAATCATTTGCATAATAAGTGTGACCTGGCGCAGGCATCATGCCGTTTGCCATCATCCACTCATCAGAGAATAGCTTGCTCAAATAACCGCGTCCGCCGTCTGGCATGAGGACAACAATTACATCATCTTCAGTTAGATTTTCGGCAAAGCGCATCGCTGCAAAAGTTGCAGCACCACCCGAGCCGCCGACTAATAGTCCTTCTTCGCGAGCAAGTCTTCGTGCTGTTGTGAATGAGTCTTTGTCGCTGACACGAATGAATTCATCAATCAATTTAAGATCGGCATTTCTTGGCAAGAAATCTTCGCCAATGCCCTCGACTTTATAAGGCTGAGCCATGTCGCCAGAATAGATTGAACCTTCTGGATCGACACCAATGATTTTGATATTAGGATTTTTATCTTTTAGATATCTGCCAATACCGGATATGGTGCCACCGGTTCCAACTCCAGCTACGAAGTGGGTAATTTTTCCACCGGTTTGTTCCCAGATTTCAGGCCCGGTGCTGATGATATGCGCGCCCGGGTTGTTCGGATTGGCAAATTGATTTGGTTGGAAGGCGCCCGGTATTTCGGCCGTCAGTCGGTTAGCAACGGAATAATAGCTTTCATGCGAGCTTGCAGAAACTGAAGTTGGAACCATAACCACTTCTGCGCCGTAGGCTCTCAAAAGATTGATTTTTTCCTGAGCGACTTTGTCAGGGCAGACCAGAATGCAGCGATAGCCTTTGACTGCAGCAATTTGCGCAAGGCCGGTGCCTGTATTTCCTGAAGTCGGCTCGACAATTGTGCCGCCAGGCTTGAGTAAGCCCA
This sequence comes from Candidatus Melainabacteria bacterium, assembly GCA_014380105.1. GTDB lineage: Bacteria > Cyanobacteriota > Vampirovibrionia > Obscuribacterales > Obscuribacteraceae > QKMZ01. Next base: position 12,291 of record JACMKL010000492.1, on the reverse strand, counting down.
TTTTTTCAGCTTCTTCAATCATCAACAATGCCGGTCTGTCTTTTACTGAGCCACCCGGATTGAAACATTCCATCTTCGCAAGGATGAGCGGTTTGAGTCCCTTGGATAGCTTATTCAGCCTCACCATGGGCGTAGACCCGACAGTCTCAAGGATGGTCTCAAAATACTTCACGCGAAGCAGCCCTCCGAAGATAGAAAACCTGCACTAATTATATGGGACAGGCTAGAATTGGTGCGTTCTAAGGGTTTAAGAAAAAAGGCGATGACAAGCGAAAAACACGTCTACGGGCCAGGCGATTTAGCCCCCGATCAGTCTGATGAGAAACTTGGGCAACCGGGCGAATACCCGTTCACCCGCGGCATCTACAGAGACATGTACCGCAGCCGTCAATGGACGATGCGTCAATATGCAGGCTTTGGGAACGCTCGCGAGACAAACAAAAGATTTCGTTATCTTTTGTCTAATGGACAAACCGGGCTCTCAACTGCGTTCGATTTACCGACACAGATGGGCTACGACTCTGATGACCCCTTGGCGCTTGGGGAAGTCGGCAAAACGGGTGTGGCAATAGACAGTTTGGCTGATATGGAAACCTTGTTTGAGGAAATAAATCTCGGCAAAGTGTCTACATCGATGACAATCAATTCAACCAGTGCCATTTTACTTGCGATGTACAGAGCGGTCGGCAGAAAGCAGGGAGTCGAATCCAAGCTTCTACAAGGAACCATTCAGAACGACATATTGAAAGAATATGAGGCACGCAATACCTATATTTATCCTCCGGCACAATCCATGAGGATAATCACCGACATTTTCGAATTTTGCTCGAAAGAAATGCCGAAGTTCAACACGATCTCTATTAGTGGATATCACATTCGAGAAGCTGGAGCGACAGCTGTTCAAGAGTTGGCTTTCACTTTTGCAAATGGCATTGAATACGTAAATGCGGCAATCTCACGAGGATTTGACGTAGATGTTTTTGCACCGCAATTGTCTTTTTTCTTCGTGGCCCAAATGGATCTCTTCGAAGAAGTAGCGAAGTTTCGAGCGGCAAGACGTCTGTGGGCGCGCATCATGAAAGAAAGATTCAATGCTCAAAATCCAAAATCGATGATGCTGCGCTTCCACGTGCAAACAGCAGGTTCTAGCCTGACATCACAACAGCCGGACAATAATATTGTGCGCACGACGATTGAAGCGATGGCCGCCGTCCTGGGCGGGGCTCAATCGCTACATACCAACTCCAAGGACGAAGCGCTTTCATTGCCTACCGAGGCATCCGCACTCACAGCTCTGCGCACGCAGCAAATCATTGCATTCGAAACAGGTTTGTCGTCGATCGTAGATCCTTTTGCGGGCTCGTATTACGTCGAGAGCCTGACTGACCAATTGGAAGCAGAGGTAGTTGAATATTTAGAGCGGATTGAAAAAATGGGTGGCGCTATGCGCGCTGTTGAGAGCGGTTTCATCCAAAAAGAAATTCAAGATTCTGCTTACGAATTCCATAAAGATGTCGAAAGCGGACGACGCACAGTGGTCGGGGTCAATAAATTTATTGATGAAGCCACAGAGCAGGACAAGCTTCATAGAGTCGACCCGCAACTGGAAATCGAACAGAGGGCATCATTGGCGCGAATTAAATCCGAGCGTGACAATAAAAACGTGGAGGAGACGTTGAACAAACTCAACGCGGCCGCCCGGGGCACTGAAAATCTCTTACCTCATATTTGTGACGCAGTGGAAAGCTATGCCACAGTCGGCGAAATCAGCAATACTTTGCGCACGGCTTTCGGCAAATACAGACCCGCCGCCACATTGTAAAAGAGTTCGAAACGCCCGCGGTTGGTTAAACGGCCGCACTAATTGTCATTTGCAGCACCATACTATAATTATCCAATGAGCCAAATCCGCGTCGCCGTCGTCATCGTCAATTGGAAAACACCGGCACTGCTGGCTCTTTGCTTGGATTCAATCAAGCTCGAGCCGCAGCAGGACTCGTTTGAAGTATGGGTTGTCGACAATAATTCCGGCGACGAGTCTTGCGAAATGCTCAAGACCCGCTACCCACAAGTCAAATTGATCGAGAATGCCGATAATGTCGGCTTTTCAAAAGCCTGCAATCAGGCAATTCCGCTGAGCGCAGGAGAATTTGTACTCCTTCTCAATCCGGATACCGAAGTCAAAGACGGCGCCATTGGTAAGCTTGCTGATTTCATGGCCCAAAATCCCAAATGCGGAGCAGTTGGTCCGAAAGTTCTAAATACCGACGGCACCTTGCAATTGGCCTGCAGACGTTCATTTCCGTCAGTAAAAGCGGCGTTTTTCCGCGTTACCTATTTAAGTCGGCTCTTTCCGAAAAACAAAACGCTCTCAGAGTACAACCTTACTTTCCAAGACCCTGACAAAACGGTAGAGGTTGATGCCTTATCCGGGTCGTGCATGATGGTCCGTCGTCAAGCGATCGACAAGATTGGCTTGCTCGATGAGGACATATTCATGTTCGGCGAAGATATCGACTGGTGCTGGCGAATCAAACAGGCTGGCTGGACGGTCTATTACTTACCTGATTCTTTCATTTATCACGTGCACGGAGCATCGAGCAGACTACGCCCGGTGGGTGCGACAATAAACCTTCACAAAGGCATGGAAGTGTTCTACAAGAAGCACCTTGCGGCAAATCACTCTCCGATCTTTAACGCCTTCGTGTATGCTGCAATTTGGGCAAGGGCTTTGCTGTTTATACTTGTAAATCTCCTGCGAGGCCTTGTGCCAAGACGGGTACATTAACAGTTGTTGAAATCCTCGGGTAAAAATTCCTTCGCCATCCTCTTTCTCTTTTCGGGCAACTAATTGACATGAGTTTTAGTGGGCAACGCAAAACTATACTAGTGACGGGCGCATCCGGCATGATTGGTCGGGCAGTAGTGCAGGCACTATCGGCGATGCCTCAGTGGGACATTCGCGCACAAGCGCGCAACCCGCAAGAAGCCCGAGCCGTTCTCGGTGAGATTCTGGACGTCACAAAAGTCTTGATTCGCGATGCGGACTTCACCCGCACTGGTGACCGCGAGATGCGCTTTCTCACAAAAGATTGCCACACCATCATTCACTGCGCCGGTCTCGTGCATAAAGCCGATGCCCCTTATCAAGAATACGAAGTAGTTAATGTCCGCGCGACTCAATCCCTGGCAGAAGCGGCAGTCTCCAACAACGTCAACACTTTTATTTTCCTGAGTTCGTCAGCTATTTATGGTGCCGGTCCATTTAATAACATTGAAGAAAACGGACCTCTGCAAGCGAAGACACCATATGCAGTATCAAAGGCAACCAGTGAACGTTTTCTGGAAATGTTCCGCGGCATTCCTAAAATTGTCACCATTCGTCCGTCATTGGTTTTCGGTGAAGGTGACCGAGGCAATTTGCTCTCCATGATCAAGGAGATCAAAAGCGGTCGCTTTGTACAAATTGGTAATGGCGCAACAGAGAAAAGTTTGATTTATTCTCGCGATTTGGCTGAAGCCATTTTGCTCACCATGGGATTGCCTGATGGGTATCATTTATTCAACGCCGCCAATCCAAAAGCAACATCAGTAAAAGAACTGACAGAGGCAATTTCGCAAGCTCTCGGCAATCCGAAAAAAGTCTCGTCCATGCCTGAGCCGCTACTTCGCTTCGGTGTCAAAGCAGCTGAATTGTTGATGAAAGAGAAAGCTCCGGTGACGTCCGAGCAGGTCAACAAATTAACGACGACCACGACATGTTCTGTCAATCGATTGATCAACGCAACCGGCTTCCAACAACGTACACCTTTAGCACAAGCTGTTCGAGCAGAAATCGCCTGGGCTAGCGCAAAGAATTTGCTGCCCTAAAATGGCTTTCGCAATCAGTAATTCGATTGATCGCTTCTTCAAAATTTCAGAGCGCGGCTCGTCATTACGCACCGAATTTTTAGGCGGCTTAACGACTTTTACAACGATGGCTTATATTGTCGTCGTCAATCCGGCCATTCTTTCATTTGCCGGTTTTCCTATTGAACCATCGACGGTTGCAACAATTATGACTGCCGTGTTTGGATGTTTGCTGATGGGCATTTATGCCAATAGACCGCTGGCGGTGGCACCATATATGGGTGAGAACGCTTTTATCGCTTTCGGATTAGCGGCAATGGGCATCGGCTGGCAACAGAGGTTGGGAGCCGTTTTTGTAAGTGGTCTGGCATTTGCTCTATTGTCAGTTTTACGAATCAGACCGTGGTTAGCCAACTCAATTTCAACAAGCATGAAACATAGCTTTGCTTGCGGAATCGGACTGTTTCTCACCCTGATTGGACTTTACGAAACCGGCATTATCACAAGCGCTGCTCAAGGTATGCCGGTAACAGCACTGCTCATGCCTGGTACTGAAATTTTGCGCGCACCAGATGTGCCGCTCAAGCTCGGCAACCTTCGTGACCCACAAGTTTTACTTGCCATTTTCGGATTTGTGCTTACAGTGTGCTTGCTTTGCCGAAAAATTAAAGGCGCGATCCTTATAGGTATGGCAGTGACTGCCACAGTCGGATTTTTGCTCGGCTTTGGCATCATGCCTAAAGCGATATTTGCAATGCCGTTCGTTGCCCCATACGATCTTTCATCCATAGCTTTCAAGTTAGATGTGGCTGGGGTTTTGACACTCAAGCATTTGCCAATTCTTCTGACTCTTTTCTTGATGGGATTTCTCGACACCCTGGGAACCCTTGTCGGTGTTGGAGCCGCCGGAAATATGCTCGACAAGGATGGCAATTTTATTGAGGTTGAGAAACCAATGATCGTGGACGCGGCGTCATGCGTTTTCAGCTCTCTGGTTGGCTCATCAACTAGCGGTGCTTTCATTGAATCTGCTGCTGGCGTCCGAGAGGGGGCAAGGACTGGATTAGCCAGTGTTGTCACTGCCTTGTTTTTTGCATCAACTATCTTTTTCATTCCGCTGATGGAGCCACTGCAGCATTTAAAATACGCATATGCGCCGGCACTAATGGCTATCGGGCTTTTGATGCTTACTTCGATTAGCAAAATTGACATGGACGACCTTACCGAATCAACTCCGGCACTTGTGACAATTGCCATTATGATATTCAGCTATAACATCGCCAACGGACTGACCGCAGGTTTATTGCTCTACTCTGTCATCAAAATCGGAACCGGTCGCTATCGAGACTTAAATTCGGGCAGTCTTGCCCTTAGCGCTATGTGCCTGATCTACTTTTTGTTTGGACTGCCACACTGAAAAGCTCAATCGGAGAGTGAGAGTCGATCACCTAAGAAGGTGACTCGAAAGACCACACTTTGGGATAATTACTTATTTTGCGCACCCCGCCTAAAATTGAAGTGGGAGAAAACTATTGTGCATACCATCAACCAAACTGAAAAGCTTCGAGTGCTCTTGATTGAAGACAATCCAGACGATGCACATTACATAGAAGAAGCTCTCCGTACTCAAGACTCATTTCAGAGTGTCAAAGTTGTTTGGGTTAAACGACTGCTCGAGGGTCTAAACAAACTGAATACAGTCAATTTCGACGTAATCCTACTCGACTTAACGCTTCCCGACGGATTTCTCACAGATAGCGTAAGCAAAATCTTAAGTCATACTCCGGATCTGCCAATCATTGTCTTAACAGGTTTAGATGATAAAGATACCGCGATAGCGGCATTAAAAAATGGCGCACAGGATTACTTGATTAAGGGAAAAGTGACAAGCGATCTGCTAAGCCGCTCCATTCGTTATTCAATAGAAAGGCGCCGCTCCGAGCATGTCGCTCGATTACGTGCTGCGCAAGAAATAGAAGACCTGATTTTCACTCTTGCTAACGACCTGCGTGTTCCGCACATTGGGGCAATCAGAGCATTCGATTTATTGATCAAAGAAAGTTTGGGCTCTCTCAACGAAGAACAAAAAAGTCTGCTGAAAAAAGCGAAACAAAATAGTCAAGAAATTTTGCACATGCTGCAAAATCTTGTCCACCTTCATCGACAACAGCTCAGTGGGGACAACATTCTTGCGGTGCCAACCGATATAAGACGCCTGGTCTGGCAGGTCGTTGATGATTGGGCATATATGGCAGGCGAAAACGAAATCAAGATTGAAACAGAAACTGAATTCGCCGAACCCGTTCTTGTTGATGGACCAGCGTTCAAAAAGGCAATTAGTAATCTGGTTCACAATGCAATCAAGTTTTCATCACCAAAGGGGCGGGTTTCTATAAACTGCAAGCGCGATGAAAATGGAGTTAACCTCATCGTTAGCGATAACGGAAAAGGCATATCGGAAAGTGAATTGGAAAATCTATTTCAGCGCTTCTGGCATGAAAATAACAATCGCCGTCACTCTAATGGAAACGGTGTTGGGTTGTATGTTAGCCGCCAAATTGTCGAGGCACACGGCGGAACAATTTCATGTGCAAGCTCCGAAGGAAAAGGCACCACTTTTTGTATAAGATTGCCATATGCGATTAACTGATTTCGCATACATATCTTTACTGTAAGACTAATTATGATCAACTTTCACGGGACAAATGAGGCCAATACCGATAATCTTGTCGATCTAATGGCAGCCCTCGAAGAATTCTGGTTAGGAGTATCTACCCAAAGCCCTTTGCCCGCAAGCAAAGAGACTTTGCAGCGCGCGCTATTTGCGCCGCTCGACAGTCAGTCAACCAAAGTTTTGCTCGTTGAAGACAGTGAAAGCGATGCTTTTTTTCTGATCAACGAATTAACCAAATCTGCCAAGCCTCATTATGCAGTTGAAAGAGTCGGCAGAATTTCAGAGGCCGTAGAGAAGCTCCAGACGCGCACTTTCGATGTTTGCTTATTGGACTTAGGTTTACCGGACTCCACCGGTCTGACTGGTTTTCACCGATTGCACAGCTTGCAACAACAGCTGCCAATTGTCATTCTAACAGGCACTGACGACGAAGAAATTGGTGCAGATGCAGTCACTCATGGTGCCCAAGATTTTCTGGTAAAAGGACAAGCAAGCAGAGGACAAATTCAACGCTCTATTCAGTTTGCGCTCAGACGAAAACGCGCAGAAGTGATGGCGCAGGTGACACTCGCTTTCGAAAACAAGCTGCTACAAGAAGTTCTGGAAAACGCTCCGCTTGGAATAGCCCGGTTAGACGCGCAATTCTGCATCACTCAAAGCAATCAGGCATTCAACAGTTTACTTGGCAATAATTGCTCTGTTGTTGGCAAAAACGTCCAGGAATTAGGACCAAGATTGCCACTCTTAGATATTGCAAATATTAGAAATCAGGGACTTCCTTTTCACACCGAGCGCTGTCAGATGACTGGCAGCCCCGAGTTTCACAGCAAAGAAACTTTCTTTGATGTGGCCGGATGGCCAATCAAAACAAAGGACGGCAACGTGCGCGGAGCAATCCTGATGATTGTAGACGTCAGTAAACGCGTGCATCTCGAGATGGAGAAAGAGGAGTTCGTTGCAAAACTTGCACATGATATGAAAAACCCTCTAGTTGGTGCAGAAAGAGTTTTTGACGTGATGCTCGAAGGAGAACCAAATGGTATCAACGGTCAGCATCAAAAATTGCTCTCCGCTCTAAGAAAAACGAATCAAAATTTACTCAGCATGTTGCACAATTTGCTTGATGTTTATCGATACGAAACGGTAGCAGTACCGCTAGTTTTTACTGAAATAGACTTGCGTCGTTTGATAAAAACCACGCTCAGTAACATGGTGCCACTAGCTTCCACGTATAGCATCAAACTGACCGAAAAATTGCCTGCCGATCTCACCTTTATCGACGCCGACTGCGTAGCCCTCCAGAGACTATTCATGAATTTAATTCACAACGCAATTAAATTCAGCAGCTCCGGCGACGCAGTAGAAATCTGCGCCGATACAGAGAGTGACAAAGTGGTCATAAAAGTAATCGACCGGGGCATCGGCATTCCCGAAAACGAGCAACCGCTTCTATTTCAACGCTTCGCTCAAGGCAATACCGGCCGCAAGCATTCACTGACAGCTGGTAGCGGGCTCGGTCTGTATCTGTGTAAGGAAATCGTTGAATTTCATCACGGCAAAATTACTATCGAAAGTGAAGTCGGAAAAGGATCAACCTTTATTGTCGAATTACCAATCAAACAAGATAAAACTGTTTCACCCTGAATAAAATTGCTTATTTATTCGTCGTTTTAGCACTTTCGATTTTCTGCATAAGCTTAAGGGCGCTGTCAGTTAATGGCTCTATTTCTAGACTTTGCTTAGCGTAAGTCTGCGCTTCTTTAGCTTTACCCATTGCCTCAAATAGCCAGGCACCTTCAGCTAGTAAGGTGGCGTTGTTATTAGCAACCTGCATCGCTTTTTCAATATTTTGATGAGCGCTTTGACTGTCGAGATTGGCAAAGTCATACTTCGCCTGCAACAAATAGCCCCAACCATCTGCAGGCAACGGTGCGCGCAGTTTTTGTAGAAATGATTTGGCCTCTTTTGAATTGCCATTTGCCAAATACAGACGCGTCAACTCAGTCAGAATGTCAGCTGTTTCACCAATTCTTTGACGTGCCAGGAGGGCTGTAGTGAGCGCATCTCCAGTATTACCAGCTTCCCTGAACGCAACGATTTTGGCTTTAAAGAAGGAGGTCCGATTGAAATCACGACTATTAATATTTCGCTCGATTGTACTCAATTCTTCGAGTGCCTTTTGCGGCTTTCCTGACAATGCCAGGCATTCAGCTTCTATGCATTTCGCTGTATAGAAAGGACGTTTATCTTTGGTGTCTTGCTGAGCAAGCACATGCCTGGCGTCTCTTAACGCGGGCGTCAATTGACCGAGGCGCACGAAATAATCGGCACGATTTACCATGGCATAGGCATTGAGTGGTGCTAGAACGAGCGCTGAGTTGATCAGCTCTTTCGCTTTGACATAGTCTCTCTTCTGCATTTGGATATGCGATAGCGAAATCATCGGCTCGACGAAATCAGGCTTAAGCGCAAGGGCATGCTGCCAATTTAAAACAGCATCGGCAGTCTTGCCCCGCCGGAATTGCACATTGCCCAGGTTATTGAATGGTGCGTAGAAGAAAGGATCGATTTCTGTGGCGGACTTATATAGACGCTCTGCTTCCGGAAGGTCATTTTTCAAAAGAACCTGATTTCCCGAGTTGTAGACATAATTGACTGTTGCTTTGCGTCCGAGTAACCCAACCAATCCAAAGCCAATAAAAATAGTAATTAGTATTTGTTGATAGCGAAGTGCTTTTGCTGTAGTTCTTAAGTTCGGCTGCGCCTCAATAGAATTGAAACTTCCGATGACAGAAGCAGGGTTGATTGCAAACTTGGTCTCTAGAATTTTGCGAACCATTCTTTCGAAGTCGGCAGGCTTAAAGAAGAAAGAAGGCACCGGCTGCGGTACCAGGATTTTCTTGAAGATTTTTTTCTCGGACTTGAAGCGCGAATAAAGTGTTAGCTTTCGAGCTGGAGGCTTGAGGGAAAACAGTTTGGAAAAGACAAGTTGCTCTTCAACTGAAACTGCATCGAGTCTTTCCCAGCGGATTGGACGAGCAAGTCTCCAGAGCTTTATGCCGTCGGGACTTACAGTCACGCCACGGACGATCAAGCGGACAATATGGAGAATGCCCAGAAAGCCGACAAACCATAAAACTGCTGCCGAAATCCAGACACCGATCAGCTTTAACATCCAACCAAGTGGTGAAGTTGCTCCAGGAATTAGGGCAAAAGCGTCTGGTATGGACAGCAGAGATGCTATAAGGACAGAACTACCTTGAGCCAATCGGGCTAAAGATTGCGAATCGATTTTGAAAAGTTCGCCCTCGGGTTGATCTTTATCACCACCCATGGCGGCATCGTCTAAGTCGGGGTTCGCGATTTCGTCTCCGGTGGAATTCAAATAACTGATCGCAACCTTGTGATTTCTGTGAATTCGTGGAATGTAGTTGGTGAAACGAACAGGAAGGTCTTGACTGTAGTTATCAGACGTTATCTCTTGAAAACCTCTCGATGATAACTAGATTACAAATTTCCGCTTCCTGACAGCCGACCCCTTTTCTCAACATTAAACACCTGGTAGATTCGTTTAAGCAATTAAAGGTTGGCGGTTGATCGACATGTGTCAGATAACACGACGTTTCTGATCTGCAACACAAAATGGTTGCTCAGTAAGGCTTGTGAGAATTCTCAAGCGTTTATCATATAGATTAGAACGTGGCATATTGAACGGAGGTTAATATTACGGTGGCAGCAGGCAGCGAAACAAGTTCGTTGAAGATCTTGATCATCGAAGATGATGTCAACATCGCTCGTTTGATCGAGCTCGAACTCGGCTATGAGGGTTATCAAGTCTCCGTAGCTCATGAAGGAAATCAGGGGATTGACCTCTTCAAAAAAGATCAGCCAGACCTGGTTTTGCTGGACGTTATGCTTCCTGGTCTCGACGGCATCGAAGTATGCAAGAGACTTAGAGCTATGTCTAAAGTCCCCGTCATTATGCTCACGGCAAAAGACGGCGTAGGCGACAGAGTACAAGGTTTAGACAGTGGCGCAGACGACTATTTGACAAAGCCGTTTGCAACTGAAGAATTACTGGCTCGTATCCGGGCAGTAATGAGACGCAAACCACAAGAAGGCATTCTTACATATGCCGATTTGTGGATGGACCAACTCAACCGCATCGTCAAACGCGGAGAAAGACAACTTGATTTGAGAGCAAAGGAATTTGATCTCCTCAGGCTATTCATGCAATATCCAGAGCAAGTTCTCTCAAGAGAGTTCATTTTCGACAAAGTGTGGGGTTATGACTTCATCGGTGAATCAAACGTCATCGAAGTCTACATCCGCTATTTGCGCTCCAAACTGGAAGATGGCAACACCAAGCGCTTGATTCAAACAGTACGTGGCGAAGGCTATGTATTGCGCGAAGAAGAGCCTTCCAGATAACTGGTTCGCGACAAAGTAATGAAAGAAACGCCCGGAGCTTATGCTTCGGGCGTTTCGTCTTGATGTATTGAAAATCGGAGAGTTAGTGTGGAAGTCGATCTTGCGGCTGCGCGATCTCTTTCTTCAAACGTTCCTGAACATCGGCAGGAAGTTGCCCCATCGTTTTCATAGCGCGGTCTTTGATAAATGGATTATCGCTTTGACTCAATTCCAAAAGAATCGCTTCAGGCATGTTGGGATTTTCAGCCACGCCCAATTTCACGTCATCATCTTCGTCCTTGGACAGCTCGATGAGCAAGTCCGCGGGTGAATTAGGATTTTCAGCAACTGCCAAACGTACGTCCGCATCGGCATCTTTAGCCAATAGCTGCAAGATTTCGACTGTCGAGCGTGGGTTGAGAGCCACGTGCCTTCTGATAACTGCCGAATCGTCTTGCGCTAATTTTTTCAGCACAGGTTCCGGTGTATTGGGATTTGTCGCAACCACTGTCCGAACATGAACCTGATCAGATTCTGAGGTTTCGAAGGGTTTTGTGTCAGCCATGTCGGCACCTCCAGAGAAGTACATTTGAGCCGTGGTGCAGCTCGATTATAAGTGTTCATAGGAAATGTACCCGCCCCAACTTTGTATGTACCAATTGGAAGCGTTTCGAGCTTTACGTTTGAAAATTATAAAAAAACGGCTCAGCTTGCATTCTAAGTGGGAAGATCACCACGGAATTGTCAAGATGGCTCAGCTATAGGCCTTGCGCTTGCCAAGAGTGTAAAGTTATGATAACGCAGGATGATTCACATCTAACCAACGCCGCTGTGGGCGTAGCGCCTCAATTCTGCTCAGGTACCCAATGACCGCATCAACTCTCACCCATGGTCTTTCTACTGTCTCAACGGGACAGCAACCTTTCTATTCTGACGAAATTCTCAAAATGTCAGATTGTGGAAGTTGGACTTTGACATTGCCATCGCAGCTGAAAAGCCATCAACATGAATTGGAGTCTTTGCTCAACAAAGTATTCCGTGGACGTTGTTCGGATGCCAATTTGGCATTAGCGCAACAGTTGGCTCTCAACTGGTGCATGTCTAAGTGCAAACAAACCGGACTTTCATTCGACGACTTCATTCGTTAAAACCTATTTTGCCAACCGCACTTGCGGAGCTGGCTAATCGCATCAATACAGAAGAGGCGCACAATGTGCGCCTCTTAATGTTTTTGCCCCGTGATACCACAGAGAGTATCAGTCCGGATTGCCTGTCAGTTTTATTCTGGAGCAGAATCGCTGCCCGAATCGCCACCATCCGGTAACTCGACTTCTGTAGGTTCGATGAATGGACTGACT